>JBBTYD010000027.1:0-2519 GCA_038061925.1 Patescibacteria group bacterium | reverse complement strand
GGGGATGCAAGGCATAGACAGCAGGCCTTTTGTTATTGATGCATACCGAGAATGGACGTAATCTCGCGAAACTTCGTCCAATAGCTTAATTGCAAAATTAGCTTCCAAAGTGAAAGTTTTAGTTTCTCCTTACTTCGGTAAGGCGGACTTTGCTTTCGCTTCAGTTTCCGCTTACGCGTAACTGATGTCTCTCTTATAGACTTCCGATATATAAGGGCAGGCATAATATTATCGGGATAGCTTGAGCGTTGTTCCGCCGCTTTAGCAAAACGAAGGAACTATCATTAAAAAATATTTGGCGCGTTTAAGAATTTTTTAATCTAAACAAAAAAGCGCGCTAAGTATGTAGACTTCTTTACAGAAACCTTCTGCACACGAGTTCAATTCTCGTCATCTCCACCAAGCATAATGATTTTTATTTAATTGTGGCCTTTAATTTATTTGGAGCTTTGGCAATACTCTGGCAGAGAAAAGATTTAATTTTCCACTCTATTTTAGGAGGAATACTTTTCTTAATTGACTTTCAAGCTCTAATACGCTACTATCTTGGAGTCAAAGGTTTTCCTAGACATTTTTACATCAATTGCGTGAAAGAATAAACAACCAAATACGGGCGACAGAACTTCGGGTTTTGGACAGTGAAAATAAAAATCTCGGTGTTTTAAGCATAAAAGACGCATTGGAATTAGCGCAGAGTAAAGATTTGGATTTAATTGAAATCGGTCCGAATGCGACTCCCCCTTTAGCAAAGATAATGGATTTTGGCAAGTATCAATACGAGGCCAATAAAAAATTAAAGAAATCCAAGGCTGGCGCAAATAAAACGGAAACAAAAGGAATTCAGGTAAAAATAGGCACGGGGGACCACGACTTGGAGCTTAAAGCAAAAACCGCTTCAAAATGGATAAAAGAAGGACATAGGGTGAAAGTGGAGCTTTTCTTGGCCGGACGCGCGAAGTATATGGACGAAAAATTTTTGAGAGAACGTTTGGATAGAGTGCTTCACTTAATTACGGAAGATTATAAAATATCGGACGCATATAAAAAAGGTCCCAAGGGTTTAACCACAACGATAGAGAAAAAATAGTTATAAAAAATTAAAATATATGATGAAGACAAATAAATCATTTTCCAAAAGATTGAAAATTACAAGAAACGGAAAGATAATTTCCCGAAAGCCTGGCTTCAATCATTTCAACGCAAAACAATCACGCGTTAAACAGCTCGCCGGTCACAGAAGTCAAAATTTTGTTATAAAAAACAAACCAAAGTCTCACTTATTGCCTTTTTCTTAATACCTTATAACTTTATAAACTTTAAACTAAAAAATGACTAGAGTAAAAAAGGGAGTACATGCGCTAAAAAGACGCAGAAGTGTTTTAAAACAAACAAAAGGATTTCGTCACGGCCGAAGCACGAAGGAACGTCAAGCCAAAGACGCGCTTTTACATGCTGGAAATTATGCTTTCGCGCATAGAAAAGACAAGAAATCGCACAACCGGAAACTTTGGAATATAAAAATAAATGCCGGCGCGCGAGAATTAGGCACAACTTATTCTAAATTAATCGATAATCTCAAAAAGAAAAACGTACTGCTGGATCGCAAGATACTGGCTGACTTGGCCGAAAATCATCCCGCTACTTTTGCCAAGGTTTTGGAAACAGTCAAATAAATTTATATGTTTAAAACACAACCAAATATCAACAAACTCTCTTCGAAGCTAACAGCGTTCCTGTTAGCTTTTTTGTTTATTCTAACCCCTTTTGCGCCTGTTTGGGCTTCTAAACCACCCTCTGTTTCTGCCACCACGGTTATCACCACCTATCCATCTAAATACTATAACATTGATTCGAATGGCAAAGTTGTTAAACACATTTTTGCCAATGGAATAGAAATAGCCATCGTGACGGGAACCGGAGTTTCTGCGGTGACTGAATATGTGCAGACGGACAATCTAGGGTCAACCAATGTGGTTAGTGATGCAAAGGGCAACATCGCGCAGACACTGGACTATTTTCCTTTTGGTGCACCGAGAATCAATTCCGGAACAGACAATCCGCAACGACAATTCATTGGACAAATGTATGATACGGATACCAATCTCTCTTACTTGAATGCCAGGTATTATGATGGGAAGAAGGGACAGTTCATTTCTCAAGATCCTGTTTTCTGGACTCCCGAAAAGATTCTCCAAGATCCGCAGTCAATGAATAGTTACAGTTATGCAAGGAATAATCCGATTACAGGAAGCGATCCGAGCGGATTATTAACCGTTATTATTCCGGGTACAAGATATAGCAAAAAAGATTGGTCATCCACTGGAACTGCTGCTAATTTTATATCAGCTGTTGGAAAAACATTTAACGAGACACCTCAAATTCTCCAGTGGTCTGGAGGTGATAACAGAATTGCAAGACAGCAAGCGGCTAATAATATAATTAGTATAATTAATGATCATAATTTTATTGATGGAGAAAAACTTAACATTGTAGGCCATAGTCATGGAGGAAATATAGGA
>JBBTYD010000026.1:0-4706 GCA_038061925.1 Patescibacteria group bacterium | reverse complement strand
AATACCGGAAACTACGAGTGGTATACACCGCTGGAATATATTGAGGCGGCGCGAGAGACAATGGGGAGCATTGGCACCGATCCCGCCTCTTCAGAAATAGCAAACAAAACAATCCTTGCCAAAAGATATCACACAAAAGAAGAAAATGGACTAACAAAAGAGTGGAAAGGAAATATCTGGCTGAACCCCCCTTACGCACAACCCCTTGTTTCTGAATTTTGTGGTGCTTTGGTTGATAAGTTCAAGTCCGGAGAGATAAAACAAGCTGTAGTCCTGGTTAATAACGCTACAGAAACAAAGTATTTTCAAAAAATGCTTGAAGTCTGCTCAGCTATCTGTCTAGTTAAAAAACGCATCAAATTCTTAAGCCCAGAAGGAAAAAGAGGATCTCCGTTACAAGGACAAGTCATTTTGTATTTTGGCCCTAATACAGTCGAATTTAACAGACAATTTGCCAATTTTGGCTCAACAGCATGGAAAAAATAGAAAATCATAATGAGTATATTATGGCTTTGGCGGTCTCTAGTATCTCAATCATCCCGATTACTGAAGGAGAAAAGAAACCGCATTCAATATTGGGCAAAACGCATGATCTTCTCATTAGACGTGCAACGCTAGAAGAAATTGAAAAATGGATAGCCGCCGGTGTTACCTCGTGGGCAACAGCTGGCGGTCCAGTTTCGGAAAATTTGGTCATAATAGATTTCGACGAGAAACATTATTACGGACTATATGACCTTTGGTATGCCAAACTTTCAGATGAGCAGAGAGAAATTGTCGGCACCTTTCATAAGAGTAGTACTCGTAACGGCGGTACACATTTACGTTGCAGAACAAAATCGCCACATCCAACCATTAAATTAGCTAAAAGATGGGAATGGAATGAGAAAACAAAAAAAGAAGATCCGGTAACTACTGCAGAAATTCGTGGCGAGGGGTCTTATGCCCTCATTCCACCCTCTGCCGGGTATACAACAACTCAAGGAAGCTTGCTGGATTTGCCCGTTATTTCAGACGAAATATACGAGGAATTAATTGATATTTTGCGTGTTTTTAACGAAGTGGAAGACGAACCAGCAACCGAATATGAGTGGAAACCTAGAGATACCCCCAGCGGAGACCGCCCCGGCGATTGGCTTAATGAAAAAGCAACTTGGAATGAGATACTGGACCCGCATGGATGGGTGGAAGAAGATAAAAATCACTGGCGCAGGCCCGGTAAGGATAAAGGCGAAGGAATTTCTGCAACCACAGACTATGATGGAATACCCATGTTTTATGTCTTTTCGACTTCAGCAGCTCCCTTTGAAGAAAAAAGGGGGTATTCAAAATTTCACGTTTTTACTCTTCTAAACTATAACGGGAACTTTAAAGCCGCGGCCAAAGTGGCGGCAGAAAAATATCCGCAGGAAGAAAAGAAAGAATTACCCAAAAGAGAGCGGATACATCAGTTCGAAAAACCGGAAGTAGAAACAGATTTTGAAGATTGGAAAGAAGTTATTGTAGACAACTTTCCAGATTTGGTATTTCCCTCAGAAGTAGCCGCTTCGGTCCTTAGTCAGATTCTCATTAAGGATATTACCAACCCCTCAGCGATTGTCTTTGTAGATGTCCCAAGCTCAGGAAAAACGATTGGTATAAACTTTTTTTCTGATATACCGGAGCTTGCCTATCCCACCGATAAATTTACGCCAGCATCATTCGTCTCAAACGCCGCCAATGTCAAAAAATCAAAGTTGGCGGAAATAGATCTACTCCCGCGAGTTCAATATAAAATGCTTATAATCAGGGACTTGGCGACACTCTTTTCCAAAAGAGAGGATGATCTTACAGAATGCCTTGGTATTTTGACTCGCTTGCTTGATGGTGAGGGCTTGAATACAGACAGCGGAATACATGGGCAGAGACAATATAATGGCGAATATCTTTTCATGATTCTGGCCGCTTCGACGCCAATTCCACCGAAGGTGTGGAAAATAATGGGCAATCTTGGATCCAGATTATTCTTTCTGAAGATGCATTCCAGGGATAAGCTTTCAGATGAGCTTATAGGTCAACTAAGAAGTTCGGCCTACAAGGAGAAGGAAAAGATCTGTCGCTTAGCAACTAAAAATTTCATGCAGAGTCTTTGGTATAGGCACAAAGATGGCATTGTCTGGGATAAAAACAAAGACAAAGAAGAAGATCTGCTCGTTATAGCTCGTTGCGCCCAGATTCTTGCTAAACTTCGCGGCGTTGTAAATGTTTGGGACGATGGATTTGACTACTCTTATACAACTCCTGTTATTGAAAAGCCAGACAGAATCAATCAGCTATTTTATAACCTTGCCAGAGGACATGCTTTTGCTTGTGGAAGAACTCAAATTGATCGCAGTGATTTAAAAATACCCGTAGAACTTTCTATGGATAGTGTAATAACTTCAAGAGCCAATCTGTTATCAAAAATAGTTGAGAGAGGAGGAACAATGAGTACCACCGATATTGAAAAAGAATTAACTTGTTCCAAAACTACCGCACTTAAAGAAATGGAAATATTTACGATTCTGGGGGTGTGTTCAATGAGCCGATCAACAGAAGGACTAATAGGCGGACAAGAAAAAGAAATTACTCTGTCTGAAGAGTTCAAATGGCTTTTAAGCGAAGAGTGTCGATCTATTCGCGGTTTGCCGCCGGTTGAAATTAAAACGGACGAAATTAATCAATAAAGCAAATTTGACACTGTGATGATAACTCTCGATAAATTTAAAGAACTTCTCGGTGAGGCAGGAAATGGCCTCACTGATAAGGAAATTGAGGAAATAAGGACATTGGAATATGAAATTGCCGATGCTATTTTTGATTTTATTTTAATAGAGAAAAACTGCAATCCACAGAAAATGAACTCACACAAGTTGCCCGTGTTCGTGTATAATCTGACATTATTGCGGTCTCAAAATTTTAATCCATTTTTGTGGAAAATATTGGGGTCTAGTAAATTTTGTTTCTATTATGAAAACCGAAGATGACAAAGTTATATATTGCATTTTGGACTGCAGAGTGAGCAGTGCCAAACAGGCTAGCGAAGGCGAGAGCCTGGATATTCAACTCGGAATCTGTCGCAAGATTGCCAATGATAGAACATGGGAAATTGCCAAAGAATGGGCACTGGATTTTTCTGGAAGAACCGACACTTTAGTTTTCAAGGAGCAACTTGAATATATTGATAAACATCCCCGCCTTGTCAGTTATTACATTTTTAGAGCAATTGATCGATTTACAAGGGGTGGTACTTTTCGATATGAGGAAATGAGGAACGAACTTTTGAAAAGAGGAGTGGAGATGATCGATTCTTACGGCGTAATCCAACCGACTAAAAACACACTTGAGGATTTAGGCTTTGAATATTCATGGAGCAAGTTTCGCTCAAGCGAAATAACAGAAGTGGTTTTGGCTACAACCGCCAAGCAAGAAATAACAAACATACTCACGCGCATGATTGGCCAAGAGATTCGACTTACTAAAGAAGGATATAAAATTAGGCGAGCAACAGACGGATTTTTGAATGAAAAAATTGAAGTTGGCACCAAAAAGAAAGTTATTGAAGTGCCTGATCCAGAACGTAAAAAATATTTTGAAGCTATATTTAATCTACGAGCTAGTGGGACAATGAAAGATCAAGAAATTGTGGATCAAGTTAACGCCATGGGCTATAAGTCTTGCATATTTAGAGTTTGGAACAAAAATCACAGCAAAATTATAGGCCATACTGGCGGCCAACCTCTTATTGTAAAAAGATTACAAGAAATTGTTCAGCGTCCCATATATTGCGGTGTTAAAATTGAGAAATGGACTAATTTTAAGCCTATCAGAGCAAAATATCCTGGACTTGTTTCCATTGAAGTTTTTAATAAAGCCAACAGAGGCAAGATTTTTATAAAAGAAAATGAGGATGATACTTTAGAAGTTCTTTACGATTACCATCCAGAAAAAGCGGTCCAGAGACGAATGAAAAACAACCCCCTTTTTCCTTATAAAAATGTTGTTTTATGTCATATCTGCAATAAGCCACTTTTAGGAAGTTCTCCGAGAGGTAAGAGTGGAATTGGGTTTCCAACTTATCACTGTTCTCGCAACCACAAATATTGGGGTGTTAAGAAGGTGGATTTTGAAAAAACATTTGAGAAGTTTATTGGTCGCATTAAATTTAAAAAAGAAGCCGTAGATAGCCTTCGTGCTGTCTTTTTGGATCGTTATCACGAACGACAAGCGGAAGTAATGCAAGCCGCTTCAAGCGTTGGGTTCAATGTTGCCGAACTTGAAGCTAAAAAGGCGGAGGCGATCAGGGGCTACAAATTAGCAACAACTGAATTTATGAAATTGGAAATGGAAAAGGAAGCTGAGAACTTAAATAAGCAAATAAAAAATGCTCAGGGAGTGAGAAATAAATTGGAGATCAAAGAGCAGGATATTGACTACTTTGTAAGAAGGGCGAAATACATAATGGAACACCCTATTGAATTGCTAAAAAACCCTGTGAATATAAAGCAGCAGCAAGCCCTATTCTCGCTGGTTTTTGATAAGTTTCCAAATTATGAAGAAATAGTTAATGGAACACCAAAATTAACTTGGGTTTTCCACCTTTCTTCTGATATGATAACCTTAGAATCCTTGACTGTCCGCCCGGTAGGAATTGAACCTACGACCGTCTGCTTAAGAGGCAGCTGCTC
>JBBTYD010000025.1:0-14210 GCA_038061925.1 Patescibacteria group bacterium | reverse complement strand
CAGCTTCTCCTTCGCCAACTCCCGCTTCGCCCGCTCCAACTCCCGCTCCCAGCGCGGTTCCTTCGCCAACCCCTTCATCTTCTCCCGCCCCCGAGGCTATGAACAATCAAAGTTCACTCGTCGCCACTGCTTGGTTTGCGATTCTTGATTTTTTCTCGGGTAAGTAAAGAATTAGACCTAAAATCATCTCCACGAAAAGAACCACATCCTGTTTGTCAATCCTGAATCGCTAAGCGGTGTGCCATATGTTAACGGACTAAAAAAAACAAACGCGAGCGTTGCTAATCCGATAATCGTAATCGCTATCGCACGTTTTCGTGAAAGCGGAATTATATCTAATAACAACGCTATGCCGATAATGCTAAAAACCAAAGCTGTTTCGTAATGATAAAGGAACATTACTCGCCCAATAAAGATGAAGGGCAATAAATTTGCTAGATATCCAGTTAATATAAAAAAAAGTGCGAATTTGTGGCTGGAATTGCCGAAACTGACGATTGATCTATTCTTGGCAAGAAATAACCAAATACATTTTATGATTAATAAGATTACCGTAAGTGTTCCAAGCCAATAGATAAATGGATTGCCAAGAAGATAGATGTATGAATTGGGGGAAGCAGTATCAAGAGAATTGGATTCTTGCCAGTAAAAAATCGGTTGTTTCATAAATGGCCAAGTATACCAATTGCTCGAATATGAAGCGGGAGCTGTTAAACTTTGATTCGCGATAAACATTCTGGCATTCAATTCAAGGAATTTGATTACAATATTTTCTGATGGCAGTGAAGAATCGGTCGCATAACGGCTATCAATCAAAGTCTTTTGAAAAGAAGGCGTCATAAAGGCATCGCCTGTTCCTGTATGTGGCAGTAAGGCGAAATGAATAGCAAAGATGCCGAAATATATAAAAAGTGTTGCGCCAATATATAGACAAGCCAGTGGCAGAGTTTTTCTTATGGTCGTAAAAATATTTACCAAGACTTTTTTTGAGAGAGTTCCATATTGCCGGTACAATTCCATAAGAACAATTAAAGCGAGGAATGAAAGTCCAGTCCATTTGATATTGAAGGCAACTGCCGAAAATAATACCGAAAAAGTTAAAAAGATTTTTGAGTAAGGAATATTTCCAGTTCTACGGCGGACAAATTCAAGATAAAGTAAAAGCGACAAAAAGCCGAAAAAAAGGATGAAAGAGTCTAAAAGAATAAAACGGGACTGAACTATAAGCGAGTTTTCCAAAGCAATGAACAAGCCAGCGACCATTGAGGCTGTTTTCGAGAAATTGAATCGGCGACACAGAGCATAAATTATAAGAGGTAAAGCTGTGCCGGCCAAAATTGGAAGTATTCTAAGCGCCGTGATCGAAGCCGGTAAAGCGTTGCCTATGACTGTGAAATCTGTAACCGAATTCTGCGCGCCGAAAAGATAACCAAATAAGGCGAAGATCAATTTTCCCAATGGCGGATGAACATCGAAGAAATACGAGCCGTGCCAATAAGCGGAGATGAATGTGCCGAGATGAACTTCATCAAAGACGACCGCACTAGGATGACCAAAAAAAATAAAATGGGTTATAACACTGACCGCAAAAAGTAAAACTGGGATCATAATATAAAAAAGTATAACACGATAACCTAAAGCGTTAATTTTAGCAAATTTTATTTTTATTCTCTTGAAGTATTTTTTCCTTTGACCAAAAGACTTTTTTTGGTTAAGATGCAGGTATATGATTAACAGCACAATTAACGGTTTGAGACAATCGCGTCTTTTTACTAAAACAAGAAAGGAAGCGCCGACGAATGAGGTGTCCCGAAATGCGGAACTCCTTATCCGGGGAGGTTTTATTCACAAAGAAATGGCCGGGGTTTATAGTTATTTGCCCTTAGGATTTCGGGTTCTTAAAAAAATTGAAAATATCATTAGAGAAGAAATGAATAAAGTTGGCGGACAGGAAGTTCTTTTGTCTTCTTTTCAACCAAGAGAAAATTGGGAGAAAACCGGCCGGTGGAAGGAAATGGATGATTTATACAAAGTTAGCGATTCCTCCGGTCGGGAAGTTGCTTTGGGTCCGACTCACGAAGAGACCATTGTTCCCATTTTAAAAAATTATATTTCTTCCTATAAAGATTTTCTCTCCAATTCACCTTTGGCTATTTATCAAATTCAAAATAAATTTAGAATGGAACTTCGCGCGAAGTCTGGAATCTTGCGGGGTCGCGAGTTTATTATGAAAGATATGTATTCCTTTCATGCCTCGGTTCTTGATTTTGAAAAATTTTATAATAAGATGAAAAGTGTTTATAAAACTATTTTCGAAAGAGTCGGTATTGGGCATATCACTTATTTGACTTTTGCGCCAGGCGGGACTTTTTCAAAATATTCGCATGAATTTCAAACAATCACAAGTGTTGGCGAGGATACTATTTATGTTGATGAAAAAAGCGGGGTGGCTGTTAATAAAGAAGTTTTTAATGATGAAGTTTTGAATCAGTTGAATTTGATAAAAGAAAAAATGGTTGAGCATAAATCTATCGAAGTTGGGAATATTTTTGATTTAAAAACGAAATATTCCAAACCATTTGATCTGTCATTCACGGACGAAAAAGGACAGAAACGCACTGTTTTAATGGGTTGTTATGGTATAGGATTAGGACGCCTTTTGGGTACTGTCGTAGAAGTTCTCTCTGATGATAAAGGCATAATTTGGCCGGAATCCATAGCGCCATTTGCTGTTCACCTGCTCTCTTTGGGAGAAGATGAAGCAGTCAAAAAAGAAGCTGAAAAAATTTATGAAAGTTTGCAAAAAAATAATATTGAAGTTTTATTTGATGATCGTCTAGGTGTGTCTCCCGGCGAAAAATTTTCTGATGCAGATTTATTCGGTTTACCGCTCCGAGCAGTTGTTTCTCTCCGAAGTTTAAGAGACGGAGGAGTGGAAATAAAAAAACGGACAGAAGAAAAGGGAAAGGTGGTTTCTTTAGGTGAATTTTTAAAAATTTTTTCTAAATAGGATGTTTGATAAATTTTACAAATTAATTTCAAATGATATTGGCATCGATTTGGGTACCTCTAATACTTTAGTGTATTTGAAAGGCCATGGTATTGTGATCAATGAGCCTTCGGTGGTGGCCGTGAACATCAAGACGAATCAAATTCTGGCGGTTGGCGCGAAAGCCAAAGAAATGCTTGGTCGCACTCCAGGACACATTCGAGCGGTTCGCCCGCTTGTCGATGGGGTCATTTCAGACTTTGAAGTTACCGAAGAGATGCTTTCATATTTGATAAACAAAGCGGATAAAATGATTAAAAAATTAGCGCGACCGAGAGTCTTGGTGGGGGTGCCAACTGGCACAACCAATGTTGAGACGCGCGCTGTGTATGATGCGACGCGTTCCGCCGGCGCACGCGAAGTTTTCTTAGTAGAAGAACCAATGGCAGCTGCTATTGGTATCCGACTTCCCATTAAAGAGCCGGTGGGTTCTATGATTATAGATATCGGCGGAGGAACGACAGATATTGCGGTAATTTCTTTAGGAGGAGTGGTAAAATCCAAAAACTTAAAAATAGCAGGGGACAAACTAGACAATGATATTGTCACCTATATGCGTGATGAATTCAAAATACTTATTGGCGAAAGAACAGCGGAGATGGTAAAGATCGCTATTGGTTCTGTGCTCCCTGGAGTTTATATGGAAACAAAAGTTCATGGGCGTGATCTTTTAACTGGACTGCCTCGCGCCGTGACCGTAACAGATTCTGATATTCGTGAAGCGTTTGCGTTGTCAATCAAAGGATTGTGCGAGGGTATTAAAGACATGCTGGAAACGACACCGCCTGAAATTTTATCTGACATAATGCATCGGGGGATCACTCTTTCTGGAGGGGGCGCTTTGATTCAGGGGATTGATCAGCTTTTGCAAAATATTCTTAAGATTCCAGTTTATGTGGCAGAAGATCCACTCTCCGCGGTGGCTAGGGGGACAGGAGTAATTTTGGATGATATTCCATTTTATAAAGAAGTTTTGATTGGGAATCAAGATGAATTACCTCCTCGATAAAAAAATAAAGAAAAAGAAGTTTCTTTATTTTACGCTGTTTGTTTTTATTTGTCTCATTTTATTTTATTTTAGACTTGGTATTTTTGATGGTTTATCTCTAATCAGTCATGTAATTTTTCGTCCCGTTTTAGTCGCAGGCAATTATATTAGTGAAAAATTAGGGAAGGCTGGTTCATATTTTGTTTCCAAAAATTTTCTTTATCAGGAAAATAAACGTCTTCAATCACAGTTGAATAATGATCGAGTCTGGATGTCGAATTATAATTCTTTGTTGGCCGACAATACCAATCTTAAGGAAATTTTAGGAAGAAAAGATAAAAAAATTCCTATGGTTTTAAGCGCTATTTTAGCTAAACCGAATCAAAGCCCCTATGACACTCTCATTATTGACGCAGGCTTAAAGGAAAGTTTAAAAGTGGGAGATAGAGTTTTTGCGCTAGGAACTGTGCCTATTGGGCGCGTGTCAAATATTTATCCAAATTCTTCCAAAGTGATTTTATTTTCAAATAATGGAGAGAAAACGCAAGTGGTGGTTGGGGACAAGAATGTTTTTATGGAGGTCATCGGACGAGGCGGGGGCAACTTTGAAATTATTTTACCGAGAGATTTTACGCTAGCCAAAGGGGATCAAGCGGTTTTACCCGGTATTGTTCCTTATGTTTTAGGCATTGTTGAAACAATAATTTCCGATCCGCGTAATTCTTTTATTAAGGCATTGCTTGTCAGTCCGGTGAATATACAGGAATTAAAGTTTGTGGAGGTAGAGTCACAGAAATAATGGATTTCAAAGAGGACTTCATAAATTTGGCAAAGAGTCTAAAACTATTGTTATATCTTGAAAGCGCTATATTATTTTTGCAATAAACATGTTAGACTGATTCTATCTTTGGAGATTATGCAACATTTAAATGAAAAATGCGGAGTGTTTGGTATTTTTAGTAAAGATCGCGAGGTGGCGCGTATTGCATTTTTTGGTCTTTTTGCGCTTCAGCATCGCGGACAGGAGGCCTCGGGAATTGCCGCCACAGACGGAGCGCATCTTCGTTCATTTCGTAACAAAGGCTTGATTTCAAACGTATTTACCGAAGAAAAAATTAAAAAACTTCAAGGGTTTGCCGCTATTGGGCATAACCGCTATGCAACTTCCAAAGGCAATGATGTTAGTCATGCGCAACCTGTTATGATTGATCCTGTTTTTGACAGTTCTTACAAAGGTGGGGGTATAAGAACCGTCGATGGACTTTTAGCTTTAGCGCATAATGGCAATTTACCAAGCACTACCGCTCTAGTTTCTTTTTTGAGTAGCAGGAATATACCGACGGACGATAAATCAGATTCTGAGCTTATGGCGCTTGCCATTGGAATTTATTTACGCGAAGGAAAAACATTACCGGAAGCAGTGCGCGCGTGTTACCCGCTTTTTACCGGCACATTTTCGCTCTTAATGTTAAATAAAAATATGCTCATTGCTGTCCGTGACCAATGCGGTATCCGTCCGCTTTCACTTGGAAAACTTGATGGTGGATATGTGATTGCTTCCGAGACCTGTTCGTTTAAGACCATCGGCGCGGAGTTTTTACGGGATGTGCTTCCTGGAGAGATGGTGATTATTGGCGAAAATGGTCTTGATTCCGTACAGATTGCTCCGGCCAATCAAAAACTTGATCTTTTTGAATTTGTTTATTTTGCTCGTCCGGACAGCAATTTATTGGGAAAATTAGTTTATGATGTTCGGAAAAAATGCGGAGAACAGCTTGCCAAGGAACATCTCGTTAAAGCTGATATTGTCGTACCGGTTCCGGAAACCGCCATCGCGGCGGCTATCGGCTACTCAAACGTTTCTGGTATTCCTATAGAAATGGCGCTCGTGAAAAATCGTTATATCCATCGCACCTTCATTGAACCCGAACAACACACTCGCGAAGCGGTGGTAAAGCTGAAATTAAATCCGTTGCCTGAAATGCTGACCGGCAAGCGAGTTGTGATTATTGATGATTCCATAGTTCGCGGAACCACTAGTCGTCAAATTGTGCGGGAATTATTCAGCGCCGGCGCAAAAGAAGTTCACTTTTTAGTAAGTTCACCCCCCGTTAAATTTCCCGATTTTTATGGCATTGATACCCCTAAACAGGAAAACTTGATTGGTTCGCATAAGTCGGAAAAAGAAATTAGAGAATTCTTAGGCGTGACTTCTCTTCATTATCTTTCTTTGGAAGGATTAATTGCTTCAACCGGTTTGCCAAAAGAAAATTTTTGCACAGCCTGTTTCACGGGTGAATATCCAATTGACATTTTAGAGCGCGCAAAAGAAGTTCGCAAAATTAATTTTTAAATATTTACTACCACTCTTTTCGCTTATTTTTATTCTTTTACCAAGGATTAAATAAAAGCCTTTACATTTTTCAAGTACTTGGTATACTAATTTTAATTAGATGGGCAAACGAAAATTAAAAAAACGAGAGAAAAACTGGAGAAAATTTTGGAAGCTTGGAGTGGATGAATGGAATACACAGTTTTTTAATGTGAGTAAAGATGCCGAATTGACGGTGACCGAAGGTTACCACGTTTATAATTTAAGTGACATTGCTTTTAAATACGGTACACCCTTGCAAGTGATTTTTCCTTTTATTTTGGAAGATCGTTTAAAAGATCTGATTGGTTATTTCCAAGCTTACATAAAAATTTACGGCTATAAGGGTAAATTTTTATATCACTATCCAATGAAGGTAAATCAAAATAAAGAATTTGTTCTTCCGCTTTTATCGGAGGGAGCAAATTTAGAAGTGACCTCTTCCAATGAACTTTGGCTGGTAAAAAAACTTTGGGAAGGAGAAAAGTTTAATAGTAAAATTCGGGTGCTTTGCAATGGTCCCAAGACCGATTCATACCTCGATTTAATAGAAGAGTTGCGCGGAAAGGGTATGAATATCGTGCCGATTATTGAAGGCCTAGAAGAGGTTGAAAGGCTTTTAAAATACCGAGGTGATATAGGTTTGCGAGTGGATCTAGATATAAAAGTCGATACGCATTGGGATAAAAAATTTGACCGTTTTGGACTTTCCGAAAAAGACGTTCTTAATTTTAGTAAGATGAAAAATCTTAAAATTATGCATTATCATATGGGTTCGCAGATAAAAACCCAAAAAAGCATTTTTGAAGGAGTAAAGTATGCATTTGGCATTTATGCGCAATTGCAAAAAATACATCCCAATTTAGACACACTTGATATTGGCGGGGGATTTGGTATTCCTTATGAAAAGAAAAAGTTTTACACTGCCAAAGGAGTTTCCAGTAAAATAATTAAAATACTAAAAAATTTATCAGATAGGGCTGGAATCAGGCACCCGAACTTAGTAGTGGAATGGGGTCAATATATTGTTGCTCCGGCCGAAATAACAATTTATAAAGTGCTTTCTGAAAAAATCATACCGAAAGCGAATGCCAAGGCTTGGTATGTTATTGATGGCAGTTTTATAAATGATCTAAAGGATACTTGGGCCATTCATCAGAAATGGCATACTATACCGGTGAACAATATGTATGGCGCTTTGAAAACAACTTGGCTCGCGGGCAGTACTTGTGATTCAGACGATAAATACACCGCTGGAGGAAATTATATTCTTCTGCCTAAACTTCGCGAGAATCAAGATCAATTGGTGGCGGTTTTAGATACCGGAGCGTATCAAGACGGACTGGCCTCGCATCACTGTCTTCTTTCCGCTCCGCTGAAAATTGTCGTTCAAAATGGCACCATTCAAATTGCTCGTAAACGTGAAACGGCTGATTCGATTGGTAAACTTTTTGGTTGGATTAATGGAGACCATAAATAATTTATGACCGAAAAAAAACCTAATGAAATATTTTCTCGAGTCCTCGGAAAGGGGTCAGCCAGATCAGCTCGAAAATATTTCATTAGGTTTTTTTTAGTGATTATTTTTTTTGTTTTTCTTTTTTTTATTCCCCCAAAACATAATTTAGCGGATATAAAAGCGGTTAAAATTGCGAGACAAACTGTTAAAGTTGATTTGGCTTTAACAAAAGAGGCTCAAGAAAAAGGTCTTTCTGGCCGAGAGGGTCTTCAGAATGATGAAGGCCTGCTGTTTGTTTTTGAATATCCAGACAATTATCTTTTTTGGATGAAAGATATGAATTTCCCGATTGATATAATTTGGCTTAATCAAGATAGGCAGATAGTTTATATAAAAAAAGATGCTCAGCCTTTATTGTATCCAGAAACTTATGGACCTCAAAAAAATCAGCCAGACGCGAAATATGTTTTAGAAGTTGCTTCCGGTTTTTCTGATAAGAATAATTTACAAGTGGGGGATAAAGTGGAGTTTGCTTATTAATTTTTTTTCTGGCGAAAAGAAAATCCCCTACTTTTGGCAGGGGACTTTCATTTTTTTTGCAGGTGTTTATAAGCCGAATTTTGTCCCAATTTTGTCCACCATAGGTGGTGCAAAATTGAGGACCCTGAGCATTTTCGAAGGGTGTTTCCTCGATTTCCTCGGGATGCTTAATTTTGTAAATACCTATGGCAAACAAAATTGGCAGATAGCAATTTATCTAGGTCTAACATTACTGCCAGACTCAAGCGATTCTTCCCTCGATTGTTCTCGGGACAAGTCCCAAGTTTATCAAAGGACACGATCTTGCACAGAGGTAAGGATTTAGCCGTTTCACCCTTCGCTTCGCTCAGGACCTTCGGTCCAAAGTTTATACGAAGATTTATCCCTTTCGGGACACTTTTCTCTTTCGAGTCAAAGCGTCTCTGCTCGCACCTATATATCGCTATACGCGGGTGTTACCCGTTACCCGTTTTTTGCCCCGCCTGAATACGGGGTAAACTGTGTTCGGACTTTCCTCTGTTGCCACATTTTAGCTTTCGCGAAAACGAGTAACAGTAGCTATCCGACACCTGCCCATTCATCATACGAAACTTGCATTTTTTTTGCAAGTATGCTACACTTGCCGGGTGAGTGTGAGGCAAACAGTCTTTTTGACTTACATTTATCGTAAACAACATAAGTGCCGCAAAAAACACCGTAAGGTGTTTTTTGTTTTTGCATTTGATATACTCTCTTTATGAAAAATAAATTTGTAACTATTGCGGCCATTCAGAATTCTGCCTCTTTTGATTTAAAAGTTAACTTAAGAAAAACCGCTTATTTGGTAGAACGTGCGGCGAAAAGAGGCGCTAAAATTATTTGCTTGCCGGAGCTTTATCGCACTATCTATTTTCCCCAATATAAAAAAGTAGATAAAGATTCTTACGCCGAGACGATTCCAGGCGAATCAACTGGCGTGTTTTCGGTTTTGGCTAAAAAATACGGGGTGGTGATTATTGTGCCAGTGTTTGAAAAACGCAGGACCGGGTATTTTAATTCCGCCGTGGTTATCGATCATATTGGAAAATTGCTGCCAACTTACGATAAAATTCATATTCCTCAAGACCCGCTATTTTACGAGAAAAATTACTTTGAGCCTGGAAAAAGCGGTTATAAAATATATAAAACAAAATTCGGTAAAATAGCGGTGCTTATCTGCTTTGATCAGTGGTTTCCAGAAGCGGCCCGGGCTGTTGCCTTGCTCGGCGCGGAAATCATTTTTTATCCGACCGCCATCGGACATATTATCGATAATAAAAGTTTTGAGGGTGATTGGCCTAATGCTTGGGAAACGATTATACGAGGTCATTCTATCGCCAACAGTGTCAATGTCGTGGCTATTAATCGTGTCGGACGGGAAGATCGACTGCAATTTTGGGGGCAGTCATTTATAACCGACAGCTTTGGCAAAGTTTTAAAGAGAGCCAGTAATTTTAAAGAAGAAATATTAATGGTCTCTGTTGATTTGTCACTGAACAAAAAAATTCGCAATGCCTGGGGATTTTTTCGCAATCGTCGACCTGACACCTATACTCGAGTTTCAAAACAATGATTTCTACGCCCCAACAATTAGGATTTCATATGCCGGCCGAGTGGGAAAAGCATTCCGCTGTTTGGCTGGCCTGGCCTTTTGATAAAACCACTTTTACTAAAGGGGTGGACAGAGCGGAAAAAACTTTTTGCGAAATTATCAAAGCATTAGAAGGAAGCGAAATAGTTGAGTTGCTTGTTCCAGATAAGACGATCCAAAATCGAGCGAAAAATTTGCTGAAAGCTTTTGGAAATGATTTGGCCAATGTAAAATTTCATCAGGTGGCATTTACCGACGTCTGGATCAGAGACTACGGACCGTTTTTTCTAATAAATCGGCAACATAATAAATTAGCCTGGGTAAAATGGAGGTATAACGCGTACGGCAAAGCGGAGGATCCGTACTTTTCAAATCTACTCAAAGACAATGAAGTTTTTAATATTCTAAAACCGGCTGGGAAAAAATTTATAGCGGATATAGTTTTAGAAGGTGGCGGCCTAGAGGTCAATGGTCTAGGCAGTTTGCTCGCGACCAAGCAGACTTTACTTAACAGGAATCGCAATCCGAATTTAAACGATATTCAATTGAGACGATACTTAAATGATTATTTGGGAGTAAATAATATCATTTGGTTGGAAAAAGGTTTAATCAATGACCATACTGACGGTCACGTGGACAATGTTGCTCGATTTGTTTCTTCTCGCAGAATCTTTGTCGCTTATGAAGAGAACAGAGAAGACGAGAATTTTAAAATTCTAGATGATAATTATAAAGTTTTAACTTCCGCCCGAGATCAAGATGGCCAGTCTTTTGAAGTTATAAAGTTGCCTCTGCCCCATATGAATTATGACAATAATCAAAAAGCGCCAGTTTCTTACACCAACTTTTATATTGGCAATACAGTGGTGCTGGTGCCGACTTTTCAAGATCGGAACGATGAAAAAGCAATTCAAATAATTCAATCCTATTTTCCAAAACATAAAGTATTGGGAATTGAATGTCGAGAAATTATTTATGGTGGTGGCTCTATTCACTGTCTGACTCAACCACAACCTGCAGTTTAATCTAAATATTTTTCTATTAATTTATTGGCTTCTTTGGGATTGGCTTTACATTCTAAGAGCGCGGTCAAAATAAGAGGGGCAACGATGGTGGCGTCTGATTCTATGACGAACATTGGAGTGTCTTTGGTTAATTTATCCCACGTTATTTTTTCGTTCGGGGTGGCTCCGGAATATGAACCGTAGGAAGTTGTCGAATCTGAAATTTGGCAGAAATACGCCCAAGGTTTTACCTTGTCAATTTTCATATCGTATTTGAGCGATGGCACGACACATATCGGAAAATCTCCAGCTATTCCCCCGCCAATTTGGAAGAAGCCAATTCCTTGTCCTCTTGAAAGATTTTGATATTGGTCGTAAAACGCTCCCATATATTCTATGCCGCTTTGGGCGATATTGGCGCTTGCTTCGCCGAGTTTTACGTAGGAAGCGAAAATATTGCCAAAAGTGGAGTCTTCGTAGCCAGGCACCACTATCGGGATATTATTTTCGGCCGCCGCCAAGAGCCAGCATTCTTCCGTTTTACCCTCATGTTTTTTTTTATCAATTGTTTGAATCAAATCATAAAAATATTCGTGCCAGAATTTACGCGTTTTTTCCTGGGTCGCTTTTTTCCAGACTGGCACAATGAGACTTTCCACTACGCGGAACGCTTCATCTTCCGGAATGCTGGTGTCTGTTACTCGGCGCATTTTGTTTTCTGAAATTTTTGTGTCATCTTCTTTAGTTAGATAACGATAGTCTGGAAAATCTATATAACTATTATGGGCCACCAGACGGAAAAGTGATTCTTCAAGATTGTTGCCAGTGACGGACAGGCCATGAATTATTCCATTGCGTATGGCGGGGGCAAGGGTTATGCCAAGTTCGGCCGTGGACATCGCTCCTGCCACGGCCCAGAACATCTTCCCGCCTTTTTCTAAATGTTTCCAATAGGCGATGAGCGCATCGCGAGTGGCGCGCGAATTAAAATTTTTATAATTTTTGAGAATGAATTCGAAGGTTGGAAGATTTGTCATAAAAATAATAGTATAATGCGATAATTACCAAGATTATGAGACCCTAAAAGACGCCTTATTGATAATGTTTTGAATGATTTGATCAATCTCTTTTGGCCGCTCGCCCAAATCGGCTTGCGGGAAAAACTGCGACAGCACAATCGGGCGCATACCGGAAATGAAAGTTTGCCGATCTTTAGTATAAACATTTATTTTGCAAGGCAAACAAAGTCCGATTTTAATGTCCTTATTCAAAAACTCATTGGCAAACTTTGCGTTGCAAAACTCGACAATCTTAAACGGTTCTCTTTGAAAACCCTTCTCGGCTAAAGTTTTCTGCACATCGTGAACATATAAAACCCGCATACCGGCTTTGGCGATTTCGTCTTGCGCGCTTTGAACCGTCTCGTCAAAAGTTTTTGCTGTTATTGTAGTGTAATCAAATTCCATAAATTTTAATTAAAATTTTGCATTTTGCCTAAATTCATTTTATTTGGTAGCATAATAACATAGATAATAACCCTATCTACTATAATATTACTAAAACTTTACTAATATGACAAGTGGAAAAACAATCAGCAAAAATATCAAATAAAACAATGAGCAATAATGAAACAAAAAAACCGACATAGCAAGGACTGTCCTTGCTATGTTTAAATTATTTTTTGACTTTTGCTAATTTCCGAAGCAAGTTTTTTCAGTTCTTCTGGATCAGCCATTGGTCCACTTCCTGAAGAAATCCAACCCTCGTATCTATCAAACCAAAATTCTTTTCCACTCAAAACTTGCTTCCAAATACCTTTCTTTAAGTTTTCTGTTCCGTGAAGCGGGACAAGTTTAATGTGGGCGTGATCAATTCCAGTTCCTTCCATCATCAATCCGACTCGCCCAACACCATCAAAATAATTTTCAAGTATGCCCGCAACTTTTTTGGAGGCGATGATAAATCTTTGCAAAACATCGTCGGGCATTTTCAAAACATCACTTCCGAAATGTTGCTTTGGAATAATGCAAGAAAATCCTTTTGTGTTTGGGTCAATGGCGAGCCAAGCCATAAATTCTTCATCTTCCCAAAATAATCCCGGTGTTTTTATATTTTCTGCAGAAATTTCACAGAAAATGCATTTATTATCTTTTGTTGTTGCTTCATATTTTGCCATAATTAAAAATCTTTAACTACTTTTGCCCGAACAAGAGCTTGATAATGATTTGGTTTTGTTCGCTTCAGATACTCAATAACTTTTCCTCGAACTGGCGCAATTGTAAGATTTTTCGATTTCGCAAAATCCATTATCTTTTCAATTGCGCTTTCTATTTTTGATTTTTCGCTTACCATCAGCTCAATTTCTCCAATATTGTAAGTAAAATCTTGAAAATCAACAATATCTAGGTCGATGATAAATGGCTCCTTTTTGTATTTTCGTCGCGCAGTTTTAGAAGTACAAAATGGAGAATATCCGGTTTTTACCAAAACATCAGCAAAATTGTCGTTAGCGGGCAGATTTAGAGCTTCTCTGATTTTCTGTTCATCTTCTAACTCATCATATTGGTCAGCCAATCTATCAGCTTCTTCGTTGAGAGGAAGTTTTAGCTCAAATCTGCCCTCACGACAACGGAGCCATTTATCATTTGAGGTTAGAGAAAAAATTTCTGTATCGTAATAAACATCAGTGAAAACTCGTTCATTCAAAAATTGTGCGCCTTTTGTTAGTCGCTCTTTATCTTGTTCATTCAATATAAATTTTTTCTCTACTTCAATCATAAATATTTATTTTATCAATTTCCTTATTTTCTGTTCTAATTGATTACTTTCCATATATTGATAACATTTAACTGTTGCGTGATTTAGTTCGTAGTATTATACTAACAGACATGGAGACTTTTTTCAATTTTGTAATCGCCGAATTTCCAAAAACCTCCAGTCCGAAACCCGCCTGCATTCCTCCCCAGACCTCTCCTCTGTGCGGGCGAGTTCATCACTCCACCTTATTAGCCCCCATAAAATTAGTGGCGGAATGCGGATTGCGTTTTTCCCTCACACTTTCCATTTTGGAAAGCTCTGTGCTTTACACAGAGGCGCGTAGCGCGCGGGGGAACGCTAGTCTTTCACTTTCTCTTGGTGGACCCTAGGAGACTCGAACTCCTTACCTCCTCATTGCAAATGAGGCGCTCTA
>JBBTYD010000024.1:0-29973 GCA_038061925.1 Patescibacteria group bacterium | reverse complement strand
GAATCCGCCATAATCAAAAAAGAAATCCGCCCCGCATTCCTCCCGCACCCTCCTGCGGGGCGGAAACCCGAATCCCGCCGAATTTCAAAAACATTTAGTCTCGGTTTTGCGAATCCTTCCTCCCGCAAAATAGTTTCGCAAAACCGAGTCCATTTTTTCTAGTCATTACCGATTTTGAAAATAGGTTCTAACTTGGTACAATAAATACACCAGCAACGAACTAATCGGCTTCTTCAAAACCTTTGAGTTCTATTTTGGTGCGGTCGGCGGGAATCGAACCCGCGCCCGATGCTTGGGAAGCACCAGTTCTACCACTAAACTACGGCCGCTTTTTATAAACTATTTATTTTAATATTTCTTAAATGTTTTTCCGCCTCTCTTATCACTTTTTCCATCATAATCACAGTCTCTAACGGATATTTCCCGATCGCAGACTCTTCAGAAAGCATCACGGCGTCAGCGCCATTTAATATCGCGCAAGCAACATCCGTAACTTCGGCGCGAGTGGGCTCCTTGTTTTCCATCATTGATATCATCATTTGAGTCGCAACAATCACCGGTTTTCCCGCTATTTTACATTTTTTAATAATATCTTTTTCCACAAATGGAATTTGCTCAAGTGGAATTTCGTCTCCCAAATCTCCGCGGGCGATCATAATAGCGTCAGAGATTTTTATAATTTCATCTATATTCAAAACCGCAACTCTACGTTCAATTTTCGCGATAATTGGAATAATTTTTCCAAACTCTTGCATCTTTTCGCGCAATTTTAAAACATCCCTTCCATCCCCCACATAAGACATAGCAATATAATCAACATCTTGCTCAAAGCCGAATTTCAAATCAACTAAATCCTTGGGAGTGATTATGTCAACTATTTCAATATTAAATTTATGTCTTGTTTTTTCTTGAATTCGGGGACCGGATAAATCTAAAATTATAGGAATATACCTGCCAGTCTCTTCTCTATTTTCTTTAATATTTTTTATATAATTTGCATGCTCTTTATAAGTCCCCCAAGAAGAATTCAAGCGAGCCACATCCATATTATGGTCTATCATTTCTCGAATTATTTTTTTCTCTCCCGTAGCCGGTCCGATCGTAGCTACAATTTGCGCTTTTGAATTCATATCATTTTTGATATTCTCATTAATCTTTGATATTTTACCATTCTTTCAGATTTTAAAGGAGAACCGGCCTTGAGACCGAAACATCCAAAGGCATAGGCAAGATCCGCGATAAAATCATCGTTCGTCTCCCCGCTCCGGTGACTGATAATTAACTCTATATTATTGGCTCTCGCTAATTGCATTGTTGAAAGCGTTTCTGATAATGTGCCTATCTGATTTGGTTTTATAATCATTGCATTGATACTGTCATTTTTTATCGCTTTTTTAAGAAGCCTTAAATTCGAAACAGTCAAATCATCCCCCATCACAATTAAACCATTTTGTTTATTTTTTAATTTTCTAAAATCTTCAAAATCTTCTTCCGCAAAAGGATCTTCAATAGAAATTAAATTAAATTCTTTAGCAAGAGATTCGTAAATATTCATCAATTCTTCTTTTAAAATATTTTTTCCATTAACTTTATAAAAATTCTTACTATAAAAAGAGGCGGCGGCGACATCAAGAGCCAGTCTAACTTTATTTTGCAAGTTACTTTTCTTTATGGCTTCGACTAAATAAAGAAGGGGGTTTTTAATATCATTTATTTTCGGCGCAAAACCGCCTTCGTCACCCAAGAGAACAGATTCTTTTCCTAGCTCTTTTTTAATAATTTCTTTCAGAGAATTCTGTATTTTAACTCCAATCTCAATCGCTTCCGCGACATATTCTGTGTCCGGTACAACCAAATATTCCTGAAAAGCCAAGTTATTATTTTTTGTGTGCTTGCCGCCTTCAAGCAAATTCATAAAAAGATATGGCACGACACGCGATGTCTTTATCTCCGCCAGTGTTCGCAAATATTGATATACTTCTTGATTGGTGACTTTCGCCGCAACTTTAGCGCAAGCAATACTAACCCCCACCATAGAATTACTTCCCAAATTGTCTTTATTGAGAGTGCCATCCAATTCAATCATAATTCTATCTATTTCTTTTTGGTTTAAAACATTTTTACCAAGCAAAACGGAAGAAATAACATCGTTTACTTTTTTAATTGCATTTTTTACGCCTTTCTTGTTTTTATCCCTTAATTCGTGCGCTTCATGAACACCAACGCTCGCTCCTGACGGCACAGAAAAACTGGCTGAATTGTCCCCAACCCAAACCGTCACTTCAATTGTCATATTTTGGCGTGAATCTCTTATTCCCTTCGCTAAAATTTTGGTAATTGGATAATTTATTATCTCCATCATATTGCTTTTGATTTTACCATATTTTTGTTACTATAAGAAATAGATGGATACTTTAATTAGAATTAGAAACTATCTGGCAAAGAAAAAATATAAATGGATTCTAAAACCTATTTTCTTTAAATTTGATCCAGAATTAATTCACGATAATATGTCCGCTTTCTTGCATTTTTTGGGAAAATACACTTTAACTAGAAAAATAGCTTATACCTTTTGGGGTTATTCAAATCCAATTCTTGAACAAAATATCCTCGGTATAAATTTTAAAAATCCTATAGGTCTTTCGGCTGGTTTTGATAAAAACGCTGAATTGACTGAAATTATTCCATCAATCGGCTTTGGCTTTATGGAAGTCGGCTCGATCACTGGCGAGGTTTGCGCCGGCAATCCCAAACCTCGACTTTGGCGATTGAAAAAATCTAAATCTTTGGTTATTTATTACGGTCTAAAGAATGATGGTTGTGAAGCCATCGCCCAAAAGCTAAATAATAAAAAATTCACTATTCCAATTGGAATTAGTATTGCCAAAACTAATTGCCAAGAAACGGTTGGTACCGAAAAAGCCATTCTGGATTATTTTAAAGCCTATAAAGCTTTCACAAATATTGGAGACTATTTTACTCTCAATATCAGTTGTCCAAACGCTTTCGGCAGTCAGCCGTTTACTGACAATCTAAAGCTGAACGCCTTACTGGAGAAAATTATGTCTATTCCCAAAAATAAACCGATTTTTATAAAATTGTCCCCAGACTTAAGTAAAAAAGAGGTAGATGAAATAATAAATACAGCCGGAAAATGGAAAATTGACGGATTTATCTGCACTAATTTGACAAAAAATCGCGCTAATAAAAATATTATAGATGAAAATGTCCCAAAGGTGGGCGGATTCTCGGGCAAAGTTTTAAATAATTTAACAGATAAATTGATTCAATATGTTTATAAAAAAACCAAAGGTAAATTTGTTATTATCGGCGTGGGCGGAGTATCGAGTGCAGTCGACGCTTATAAAAAAATAAAAAAAGGAGCTTCGCTTGTGCAACTTATCACCGGAATGATTTTTGAAGGTCCGCAAGTGATCAGTGATATTAATTTAGGATTAGCAAAACTACTGAAAGCAGATGGCTACAAAAATATCTCGGAAGCGATCGGAAAAGAATAACAATTATTTCTTCGTCAGTAAAATCATCAAGTCGGAAACATTGGCGCCGGTGGAACCAGTCATAATAATATCCTGAGACTCTTGGAAGACTGGATAAACATCAAAACGATCTAAGGAATCATCAACATCCAGACCGGATTTTTTTATCTTCTCCAAAGTATTTTTATCAATTACGACTCCAGCCGCATCAGAATTATCCATACCATCGGAGGCCAGAGGTATTAATACAGAATCTTCGTCAATTAATCCCATTTGGATTGCCCGAAGACCCATATATAAATTTCTCCCTCCACTGCCTCCCCCTTTTTTAACTTCAAGCATTGGCTCACCGGCAGCTAAAACAACAGTATTGTTAGTCTTAGCTTTAAAAATTTTTTTAAGAGAAACGCTAACCTCGTCATACATTTCCGTTGAAATAATATTTACTTTTAAACCAAGTTCTCTAGACTTTTGGGCCATTGCTAGAACAGCGGTTTCGTTTGAAACCAAAACAAAATTATAAACTTTTTCAAAATATTTATTTTCTTTGGAAGTTTCTAATAAATCGAATTTCCCCAAATTGTATTTGCTTACTATCTTGGATGCATCATCTACAGTGCTTTCATCTTTGTAGGTTGGACCGGAGGCCACATCGCAAAAACGATTTCCCGGTATATCCGAAAAAATAAGACCAATAACTGTCGCCGGATAAGCAATTTTAGCCAATCCTCCGCCCTTTAATATTGAAAGATGTTTTCGAACTGTATTCATTTCAGCAATTGTTTTTCCATATTTCAAAAATTCATCATAGAGCGTCACGTTTTGTTCGCATTCACTTTCAGAATAACACAGAAGCGCCGAACCGCCACCAGAAACAAGAACAATAATCAAGTCTTCTTCATTTGAATCTTTAATTATTCCATATATCCTTTCTCCAGCATCAATATTTATTTGACTGGGTCTTGGATGCGTGCCAGAAAAGATTTCAATATGTTCGAGATTAACCTTTTGCAGTCCAATGACCGCGCCCACTTTTATTTTAGACCCTAAAATTTTTTCTAGCGCGACAGCGGCGTCAATTGAAGCTTTGCCAAAACCGACAACTTTTATTTTTTTAAATTTAGACAAATCAAAACTTTTCTCCATAATATTCAAAATATTATCTTTGAGTTTAATATAATGTGATATTACAACTTCCGTGTTAATGGACTCCAATCCCGCTTCAGCGATCTCAAGAGCCAATTTACGATTACTAGTCTTTACCAATTCACTAAAATTTTTAATCCAACTCTTCATTGTTATTTGACAAGATTTACAGGATTATTAGTAATAAAACCTTTGATGTTAAGAACAGTTGTTCTGATGATTTCATCAACTGCTTCACGCGTATAAAAAGCAATATGGGGAGTAATAATAACATTCGGCATATCCATTAGGATATGGTTTTCCAAAAGTGTTTTGTATTCTTCTATCCTCGTCAACCTTGAGGAAGAAGAAAGAATCTCAATTTCTTCTTTTAATTCTTTTTCCCCTTCTAAAACATCCAAACCCGCGCCAGCGATAATTCCATCTTTTAGCCCCCCCATAAGCGCGTCAGTGTCAATCAGCCCTCCTCGGGCGGTATTGATTAGATAAACTCCTTTTTTCATCATCGAAATATTTTCTCTATTTATTAAATGATGATTTTCTTTGCTATAGGGAGTATGCAGGGTTATAATATCAGATTTTGAAATAACCTCATTTAAACTTTTATATTCAAAATTATTTTCTTTGGCAAAAGTTAAATCCGGATATAAATCGTAAGCCACGATATTCATCGAAAAACCTTTGGCAATTTTCAAAACATTCTTTCCGATTTTCCCCGTGCCAACAATTCCCAGGGTCTTGCCCTGCAAATCAAAACCTTCCATTAAAGGAAAAAAGTTAAAATCTGATGATTCTCTTATATAATTATTGGCCTTTTCAATATTTCTCGAAAGATTCAAAATAAGTCCGAAAGTGAACTCCGCCACTGTATGAGAGCCGTAAGCGGGCACATTGGATATTTTTATTCCTTTGGTCCCAGCATATTCACAATCTATGTGGTTAAACCCCGTCGAACGCGTAGCTATAAATTTCAAATTTGGCAAGGCATCGAGAACAACTTTATTTATCGTGGAATTAATAAAAACACAAATGATATCGGCATCTTTCGCCTGGAACACGTTATTTTCATCTAATTTTTCTTTTAAAAAAGAAACTTCCGCGCTGTTAAAAGAATCTAAAAAGAGAGATTGTTCGGCTTTCTCTAACCCAAAAAATACTATTTTCATATAGCCTTATTGTAACATATTATTTAAATAAATTTGTAAAAAAAGAGAAGAATCCTCTGGGTTCTTGTTTGGGAACTTCCGGCGGGTTTTTGTCTTCAATCACAATAATCTTCCCTTCCCCTTCTTTCGCTAAGCCAAACTTATCGCGAATACTTTCTTCCACTCCGCTTTCTGTCTTTAATTTTGAAATATCAGATGAAAGTTTGTCTTTCTCCTTCCGCAACTCGGCCATTTTATTTTCAACTGTCTTCCTATTTTCTATAGTTATCTGCATTTTACCCATAAAACCAACCACCCCCCAAGCAAAAATTAAAACCAAGATACCCAAAAAAACTAAAACAGGTCGTGAATTTATAATGTTTCTAAATCCTCTTTTTTGTTGAAAACTTTTCATAATATGGTAAGATCAGTATATGCTTTTTAATAAAAAACATCAAAAGAAAATACAAATAGCTTGGGCAGTTGTCAGTATTCTCATAATCGTCAGTATGATTTTATTATACTCTCCGTTCTTTAGCGTGAAATAAGCTAACTCTCCCCATTCCGTATCATTTTCAGAAATACCTCTTGGGGGATATTCACCTGACCACGCTCTTTCATTTTTTTCTTGCCTTTCTTTTGTTTTTCGCGAAGCTTCATTTTGCGAGTGATGTCGCCTCCGTACATATGAGCGGTAACGTCTTTTTTCATGCCAGAAAGTGTGCGCGAGGAGATAATGCGTCCCAAGGCTTTGCCTTGAATTTTCAAAGTAAACATCTGCCTAGGCAAGAAACTTTTCAGTTTTAAAACAGAATTTTCTGCTTCAATTTCTGCCCTTTTTTTAGAAATGACTTTAGAAAAGGCCGGGATAACCTCGTCCGCAACCAATATATCAAGCCGGGTGACATCCGCTTCGCGCATTTCAGCCATTTCATAAGATATTGACCCATAACCAGATGAAACGCTTTTTAATTCATCAAAAAAGTTACGCATCAGTTCCCGCAGTGGCATTTTTACAGACAAAATGGCGCGATTGCCTGCCTGCGCAGACGGGTCGCCAAAATTTTCCGTTTCTCCGACCTCTCCCTCATGGTCAAACAAGATTTGCATAATATTGCCTAAATAAGCAACTGGAACGATTATTTTTGCATTCACCCACGGCTCGAAAACAGTTCTGATATTGCCATCGTCTGGAAAAAAATACGGTGAATAAATTTTTTCTCTTTTTCCAGCTTGCCCCGAGCTTATCGAAGGGTTGTTATATTCCACTTCATAGATGATAGAAGGCGTAGTAATAACCAAAATCAAATTAAATTCTCGTTTCAATCTCTCGGTAATAATTTCTAGATGAAGCATTCCAAGAAAACCGCAACGGAATCCTCTGCCTAAAGATCCCGAAGATTCTTCTTCATATGAAAAAGAAGAATCAGAGAGTTTCAGTTTACTTAAGGCTAATTTAAGTAAAGCAAAATCGTCCGCATCCTCAGGAAAAACACTAGCCCAAACCACGGGCATTGGTTGCATATAACCAGGGAGCGCCGGTAAAGGGTTGGCAGATTTTGTAATTGTGTCCCCAACCGAAGCAATTCCCGGCTTCTTGATACCTGTAACAATATAGCCGATTTCACCCGAAGAGATAGACTCACCTGCAGTTTCTTCCGGCGCGAAAGTTCCGACCTCCAGAACGGTAAATTTTTCACCCGATACCGCAAAAATTAAATTTTCACCTTTTCTTGTCTCACCATTAAGAACGCGCACAAAAACTATAACTCCTTTATGATTTGAATATTTAAAGTCAAAAACAAGCGCGCGTAGCACCCCTTCCGCCTTTGGCACCTCTCCCTGAATAAGAGGGAGGAAGGTGGGAGTCGGCGCGGGAACACGCTTTATAATTTCTTGCAAAAGATTCTCTACTCCTTCACTGGTGCGACCGGACACTTGCAGAATCTCTTCTGGACGACAATTCAAAAGTTTCACGACTTCATCTTTAACCTCTGAGATTCGAGCCAAGGGTGAATCAATTTTAGTCAGAACAGGAATAATCTTCTTGCCTTTTTCTGGCCCTCCTCCGCCTGCCTGCGCAGGCAGGCGAGCCAGAGCCAGCGTGGTAAGAGTCTGCGCCTGCACTCCTTGGGTGGAGTCAACCAGTAAAATAGAGCCTTCCACCGCCTTCAGAGCGCGAGAAACTTCGTAAGAAAAATCCACGTGTCCTGGCGTGTCAATTAAATTTAAAATATATTTTTCGGCGCCTAAAATATACTCCATTCTAACAGGTTGCATCTTGATAGTAATTCCCCTTTCACGCTCAAGTTCCATAGAATCCAGCACTTGGTCACGCATTAAACGCTCTGGAACCGTATGTGTAATCTCAAGCATTCTGTCAGCCAAAGTGCTTTTGCCGTGGTCAATATGCGCGATTATCGAAAAATTCCTAATATGTTTTAAATCCATTGAATTAAATTCAATTTCTAAATCCCCCCGCTTGGAGATCCCATAATTTTTTATAAAGTCCGTCTTTTTTGTTTGCCAATTTTTCATGGGTTCCATCTTCAATAATTTTCCCTTTTTCAATTACAATGATTCTATCCATTTCTCGGATAGTGGAAAATCGATGCGCGATAATAATCGTGGTCTTGCCTTTTATAAGCGTATGGAACGCATCTTGAATTAAAGATTCGGAATGAGAATCAAGTGAAGAAGTCGCCTCATCTAGAATAAGAATCGGGGCGTTTTTAAGAATAGCCCGAGCGATGGCAACACGTTGACGTTCTCCACCGGAGAGTTTTATTCCCCTTTCTCCAACATAAGTTTTATAACCATTCGGCAAGGTATCGATAAATTCATCACAATGCGCCAGATGAGCAGCCGTTAAAACTTCTTCATCCGTTGCCTCCCGCTTACCATAACGTATATTCTCTAAAAGCGTACGATGAAAAAGAACCGGATCTTGGGGCACAAAAGAAATTTTTTCTCGAAGATTTTTTTGAGAAAGATTGCAGATATTAATTTGATCAATTATAATTCTTCCAGAATTAACGTTAAAGAATCTCAAGAGAAGACGCGCAAAAGTGGTTTTTCCCGCGCCCGAAGAACCAACAATTGCAATTTTTTGTCCAGCCGGAATGGTCAAAGAAAAATTATCTAATATTTTAGAAGTATTATTCTCATAAATATAGGTGACATTTTCAAATATGACTTCTCCCCTCGGCCATAGACCTACGGGCGAGGCTTTTATATTGTCGGCAGCTTGTTTTGATTTATCCATAATTTCATATGGAGTATTGAGAATAACAACCATTTCCTCGGCATCCGCAAAACTTTCATAATAGGCGCGCACAATAGCGCCAAAACTCCATAAATTTTCGATTAAACGAATTAAGTAGTTTTGTAATAAGACAATGACAGGCAAGGTTATAAGACCCAGCTTCCAGTCCCCGAGAATAACCCAAAAAATAATAAATTCAATACAAAGTGAATAAAAACTTTCTATCGCGTTAAGTCCTTCCCATAAATACCAATTAAAAACCGTTTTCTTTTTTTGATTTTGAATAACTTTACCGATGCGTTCTTTTTCATATTCATGACCGGTAAATAATTGAATTGAGGAATGATTGCCAATCGAATCAGATAGAGCGCCAGTGGTTTTTGAATCAGCCTCTGAAGCGATGACATCATATTTTAATTTATATCGGATATAAATAAAAGCGGTTAACAAAAAAACTAGGCAAAAGATCCCCAGGATATAAGAATATTTTGGGAACAAACTATAAATTGCAATGACTGTCCCAAGACCGCGAACTAAAAGTGGCAGACCATCAGTCATTATTCGATCGGTAATTTTTTCAAAAGCTCTAGCGTATCTATTTATTCTCTGCGTAAGCGAACCACTAAAATTATTGGCAAAAAATGAATGGGAATGACCAATTAAATAAGAAAAAGCTTGTTCCCGAAGACCCGCAATCGTTTCCGCCTCAAAATAGGCAAGTGAAAATCCTGAAATTCTACGAAACAGCCAACGAAAAAAGTTCAATAATAAAACAAAAAGAATTATGGATTTGGCTGCTGAAATAGAGGTAAAATTATTAACACTTAGAACATTCCAAAGTTTTAAATACTGAAGCGGTATAAAAACATCGAGCGCAGAACTAATTATTGTAAAAATAATAACGGAAAAAAAGGACACCTTAAAGCGTTTGACTATCTGCCAAAAATATTTAAGCACCAATCCCCGATGCAAATTTGAATAATCTTTTTCCATACCTTCTAAAATTCTATTCTTATTAATACAAAAAATCCCATTATTTTTATGGGATTTATCTAAAATAAAGAAAGATTAACCATGGCTTTCATTATATCACATAAAATTAAAAACCTTAATTTCCAAGCCCTTTTTAATTTGCGGAAGCCTTGCTTCCGCAAATTTCAATCCAGTCAAAAATATCTCTTTGAAATAACTTTTTTGTTTGAAAATAATTTAAAAATTTATCTCTATTTATAATTTTACTTTCTATTCGTGGAATTATTAGATAGTCAAAGTAACTACTCCATTTATACGAATCGAGAAAATTTATAGCTTTCTTTTTATCTTTTATTCCCTCTTCTTTCCATTTTGTATTAATTAATTTTAATGGATTTAAATGAATATAGGAAAAAAGATATTTAGCTTGATTATCTTTATTTATGTGAACAGATTTAAATTTTCCTTCAAACAAAGAACCAGTTCTATTATATTTTGCATTAAAATATTTTGAATATGCGGTTAAAGTCTTGTGTATGAAAATAATAATAGCATTATCTTGCGGAAGCCTTGCTTCCGCATTTGCTGTTAAATATAAATGGAAGTGATTAGGCATAAGAACCCATGCACCAATAAAAACTATCGGCGTTCCTTTTTCAAAATCCCATGCATTAATCTTGGCTCTTACAATCTGTTCTCTAAAATCAATACTTTGTTTAGAGTTACAAAGATACAAAAGTTTTAAAAACCTGTCTCTATCTTTATCATCAAGAAAAATTTTTTGCTTGCTATTTCCTCTATTAAAAATATGATAATATTCACCGCTAACGAGTGATACTTTGCGCATTGACATACAAATATTATAAAGAATGTCTCTTGCGAAAGCAAGGCTTCCGCAAGTTTTACTTCTTGCGTTTCTGAGTAATACTCTCCTTTCGAGACATTTGTTTGCTTTGCTATCAATGGCACCATACAAATCAATCGCCAATTCTCCATCATCTAGACGCATGTGTTTATTAACATCCAAATACAACAAAGAAGAGGCTTCTTTTACTGTTTTTTCTATTTTACTTTTACTCACAATATGGTCGATTGCTTTGATCTTATTAAAATCTAGAATTCTTTGATATTTTGTTTTTTCAAATGGAAGAGTAAGATCTCGTAATAATTCTGTAACAGAAATTTCGTCACCAATTCCTTCGAGGCCATATGAAAAGGCATCTGAGCGTCTAATGCGCGCCCAATCAACCACAAAATAATAACTTACCTCACTAAATAAGCCCCTCCAGCCATTAGTAAAATTATTGTTACAATAGTCGCAGGAACAATAAAACCTTTTGACGAGTTCTTCATATGTCCAAAAGCATACCACATAAAATCAAAAACCTTAATTTTAAAGCCCTTCTTGAGAAGACGCAACGATTTTCACACGCCAGAACTTAGTTTTCAAAACTTTTAGGATGTCTTTTAGTTCTTCATTTTTAAGTAAATATAACACTAAAATAGCGGCTATTATACCCATAATCCCGGAGATAAATCCTTGCAAAAAAACTCCCCAGAATGTGGTAGTGCCAAAAATCGGTGAAAGAATGTTTAAGCTGATATAGGCCACCAGTCCAAGAAAAAATGAAGCCCCCAAACTTTGGAAAAAAGTTTTAGTAATGAAAGGTTCGTTCTTTAAAAAGTCTTTTTTGACAAAAACCCAATGTAAAATAAAATTTAAAATAGTGCCAATAGAATAAGCTAACGGCAACATAAGAACTTCCGTGCCGGGAATGTCACTCACCTTGAGCATTGATTCTATAAAAATTCGGAAAAAGAGCGCATTTTTAAAAAGATAAGTGAGCAGATAAGATAAAATTATAATTAAAACGGAACAAAAAAAATTGACGATTAGAGGACGCTTGGTATCACCGAGCGCATAGTAAGACCGAGAAAGAAGAGTAATCATGCCCTGCGCGAGGATCGAAAAAGAAAAAATTGCGAGACAAGCCGCCACGAGACGAGTATTTTCCCAAGAAAAACTCCCTGAACCAAGTATCACTCGCACAATCTGAGCGCGAACTATAATAAAAAGAAATATTACCGGCAAAGACCAAAAGACTATCGCTCGCGCGGCCGATTTCAGATGGATTTTAAATTCATCCATCTTGCCAAGAGAAACAGACTTCGCTAAAGTTGGAAAGGCAGCCACGGCATAAGAAATACCGATAATATTGAGAGGCACTGACTGAAGATTAAAAGCAAAATTAAATACTGAAATAGATCCACTCTTTAAAAATGAAGCAAACGCGATAATGTAAATGAGAGCAAGATTGTTAAAAGCGAGACCTAAAGTCCTCGGAAGTGATGTCCAGACTACTCTTTTTATGTCTTTGAAATTAATCGAAAAAACCTCGCCTTTAGATCCACGACCGAAGGAAAATCTCGGTGTAAATCCACAGGATTTTGATGATAGGGCTTGAATGGCAAAATGCATAAATGCCCCAAAGACAACGCCCAGAGCCAGTCCGTAAATTCCAAAAATTGGATATAGAAATATAACACCGACAATAATACCTAAATTATAAAAAATCGGGCTTAAGGCATAAATAAAAAATTTTTGAAAAAGTTGAGTAACCGTGCTAAAAAGGTTTGAGAGACCCATCAAAATCGGAGAAAGTAACATTATGCGCGAGAGTGTTACTAATTTCATTTGAAAAAATGGTGTAAAACCAGGGGCAATAAAAGATACTAAAAAGGGCATTAAAAAAAAGGCCAGAAGCGAAACAACCACCATGACCAGAAAAAAAACAGTGAAAATGTCATTTAAATATTTTCGCGCTTCGTCCGTAACTTTCTCACCATTCATTTTGGCTGTAATGAATGGAATAAGCACAGTAATGGAAGTCAGAGACGCAATGAAAATAAAAATAAGGTCTGGCACCCGAAAAGCCGCATAATAGGCATCCAAAGATGGTGAAGGACCAATAAAGTGCGCAATAGAACGATCACGAAAAAGCGCTAAAATTTGAGAAAGCAAAGTAAAAAAACCTAAAAGAAGCGCCGCTTGATTTATATTGACAGATTCTTTGCTAAAAATTCTTAATAGCTTCTCCATTGTTTAGGGCTTTTTTGTGGGAGTTAGATTTTTTGTAGTTGGAGCTGGGATAACATTTACATTTTTAAAAGAATCAACATATTTTATTAAATTCGTATTGGCGGGAGAAATAGACAGAGCTTTCTGCGCGTAGGTAAGCGCCAGAGCATTATCGCTTTCACTGGTCGCTATTTGGGAAAGAACAATCAAAGCGTCAATATAATCAGGTTTGAGGAGAAGCGCCGTCTTAGCGTAATCTTTTGCTTCTTTGATTTTTTGACCAGCGATAGATACATTAGCCAAATCGAGCTTGAGTCCGGGATTGTTGGGGTTGAGATTTGAAGCTGTTGTATATGCTTCAATTGCTTTGCCATAAGCATCCTTAACACCCAATAAAACAAGCTTTTGATAGACAGAACCGAGCATTTGAAAATTCAAATAATTCGCTTTATTATAGGCTGTCGCTAATTGCGCGCCATTTACCGCTTGGTCTAAACTTGACTGCAAAAGAGCTTTATCCGCGTCAGACAAGGTAGCCACATCTTTTGCCGCCAGAGAGTTTAATTTAATAAGATATATTTGCGCATAAGTGCGTAAATATAAATCATTTTCAAAAAGTTTTAAAGCTTTACCAATAGAAGCTTCGGCGACTTCCAGAGTTGAGGCTGTTATAGCTCTGTTAAAATATGAGACAGACACTAGACGTTCTATGTATTTAAATGAGACAGCGGCCGAAGTAAGTATTATAAGGATAATAAACAACATCAATAAAAAACTTTTTCGATGATCGTTTAAATACGATATAAAAATTTTTCCTTTAGGATGACTAGCAGAAGAGAGTCCTATGAATACTCCGGCAAAAGCGAGCGCGAGTAAAAATATTACCGCTCCTCCCGAATAGAAAAAAGAAGAAACAAACAAATAAAAAGACAATACAAAAAATGCCATTGTTTCCCAATTGGCGCCATTTTTAACACTAGAAAAAATCGATTTTATGCCACTGATTATAAATAAAATGGAAAAGATAAGGAAAGTAAGAATACCAAGACCTCCAGTAGTGGAAGCAAGGGTCGGCAACAACCCTGAGCCAAAACTAAAATAAACATCCCAGAAATTGGTTATGTTAAAAGACATAGGTTTATACATCGCCCAGGCCTGTTCAAATTTATTTGAACCTATGCCCAATACAGGATTTTCTTTTAGGACTGATTTGGTCACTTCCACAGTGGCCGAAAAAGAAGGACCAATTTCATTATTTTGGATTCCTAAACGATTTGGCAATATTCCTCCAATAAAGTCTCCCGATATAAAGAATAAAAGCGTTATCATTATTATGATAAAAGAAAATACTGGAAAATGAGTTTTCCTCAGAGAAGCGCTGGCGCCATCGGCGGTCTCTTTTTCCTTAGAAGAAAGAGAAACCTTGTAAACAAAAATAATTAAAGCAAAAACTCCAAGAAGTTCCCAAACAAATTGAAAATTTACCATTGCAACCACTATAATAGAAAGCATAGTCAGCGCTTGGAGTATAAATTTTTCTAGCCTGGTAGTTGAAAAAAATTCAACTACCAAAAGCGACATAAGACCGGAAAATCCAGCAAAAATTCCAAGCGCGTTCCAAGACCCCAGAACATTATCCGTCTTGCCCGCCAAAACTCCTAAAGATAAAATCTCGGGTATAAATAAATGAACAATTTGAAAAATTAGAACAATCACGCTGGATAGTATTGATCCGAATAAAACTATTTTAGCTTTTTTAGGATCTCCCAAAATAATAGAAGACATTAGCATCAGAAGAAAACCACCCAAAATAAAAGAGAAAGTGCTAATATCAAACATTGTGCCAAAAAAAGACACTTGAGAAGCTTCAGAAAAAAAAGCGGAAAGAAAAAATGCCAAGACAACTCCTCCACCTCCTAATAAAGAAAAAGATCTGGGAAAACTTATTTTACCGTCAAGAAACCGTGCTAAACCCCAACCAATAATACAAACAGCGAGTCCCACCACCAAAAGCGAACCTTTAGAAGTTTCAATCGGAATATTGGTAAAAGGTAAAAAGAAAAATGGCAATAATACTATTACTAAAAACAACGACACGAATGAAATTGTGTCAAATATATTTAAGCGCATAAATTCATTATACTATATTTTAATTTAAAAATACAAACGCTACGCTAAATAACTATGTTAATAAGTCGGTTTTTGATATAAATGAATTTTTTAGGGACTCCACTGGCTAGATGTTTAACAATAGACTGATTTTCCAAAGCTTTTATTTTAATCTCTTCTTCCCCTTCATTGGCATTTATAAATATCGTAGCTCGAACTTTACCATTTACTTGAACCACAATTTTTATTTTCTCGTCTATTATCAAATTCGCATCCCATTCTGGCCAATTTGAAAGATTAATTGATTTTTTTTCTCCAAGCATATTCCAAAGTTCTTCTACGATATGGGGTGCAAATGGTGAAAGAATTTGGAGAAATTTCTGATAATCGTTTGTGGAGATATTTTCCGCTTTTTCCATTTCTGTCGCCAAAATCATCATGGCCGAAATGGCCGTATTGAAATGCATTTTTTCTATATCTTCAGAGACTTTTTTTATTGTCTTATTTAAAATTCTCTTCATTTCTTTATTGTCTTTTTTTTTAATTTTAAATTGCAGTCTCCAAACCTTTTCAATAAATCTTCTTACCCCAATAATACTTTCGGTGGACCAAGCAACCGATTGATTAAACGGCCCCATAAACATCTCGTAAAGACGCAAAGTGTCCGCACCATATATTTTCACTATATCGTCCGGATTAATAACGTTACCAAGCGATTTTGACATCTTGACTCCTCCTTCACCCAAAATCATGCCATGGGAAGTGCGTTTCATATACGGTTCATTAGTAGGCACAAGTTTTAAATCAAAAAGAAATTTATGCCAAAAGCGAGAATATAAAAGATGCAGAGTCGTATGCTCATTGCCTCCGTTGTACCAATCGACCGGCGTCCAGTATTTTAGATTTTTATGATCCGCAAAAACTTTGTCATTTGTCGGATCAACATAACGAAGATAATACCAACTTGAGCCTGCCCAATTCGGCATCGTATCTGTCTCGCGTTTTGCCTTTCCTCCACACTTCGGACAGGTGGTATTGACCCATTTTGCAATATTCGCGAGAGGCGATTCTCCACTGTCTGTTGGTTGATAATTCTTAACTTTCGGAAGTTCTACGGGCAAATCTTTTTCTGGCACCGACACCATTCCACATTTCTGGCAATGTATTATCGGTATCGGCTCGCCCCAATATCTTTGGCGAGAAAATATCCAATCGCGAAGTTTGAAAGTCGTTTTTTCTTTTCCTTTAACAAATTCTATAATTTCTTTTTTTGCTTTTTCAGAGTCCATTCCATCAAATTTACCAGAATTGACCATATATCCAATACCCGTAAAGATTTCTTCCTGACTATTAAAAAGTTTCCATATTCTTTCCTTTTCCGAAATTGTCAAAAAATCCACAATTTCTTTCGGTTTTTTCCATACTATTATGTGTTGATTATTTTCAACTTTTGATATTTCTTCTTTCTCTCCATCTTCAAACTCATAATAAAGATAACGAAAACGCGCGCGCATATTTACTTTTTTTCTTTGATGATAAAATTCAATATATGAAAAACCGTTTAATTGTTTTATAAATTTTGCATGGGTATAACCTGACTCTTCTTTAATTTCACGTCTCCCAGTAGTAACAATATCCTCTCCCGGCTCTATGCCACCAGATATAAAAGTTCGAACTCCTGAGAAATCTTTCCACTCTTGACACAAATATTCATTTTTCTTCCAATGCTTTACAATACACATCACGGCCTCTCTGTTTCTGAATGGTTCACCCTCGTGAATCATTTGTCCAAGAATTGAACTTCTTGACACGGGAGCCACAACCTGTCGGATCGGTAAATTATATTTTTTGGCAAATTCAAAATCCCTTTTATCGTGCGCAGGCACGGCCATTATTGCTCCGGTGCCATAAGTCGCAAGCACATAACCAGCAATCCAGACTGGAATTTCTTCGCCGGAAGCAGGATTGATGGCTTTTATACTTTTCAATTCCACTCCCGTTTTTTCTTTATTTTCTACGGTACGTTCAAGATCAGACGCCTTTTTATTTACTACGATATACCGTGACGCTTCATCCCAGTTGGAAATTTGAGATTTTAATTTTTCAAGCAACTCATGTTCTGGCGCAAGCACAAGGTAAGTTGCCCCAAAAATCGTATCCACTCGCGTTGTGAAAACTTTGACTACTTCTGTGAAAGTCGGACTTCCGCAAATTATTTTAAAATCTATTTCTGCCCCCTCGCTCCTTCCAATCCAATTCCTCTGTCCTAATTTAATCTGGGGCAGATAATTCACATCATCTAAATCTTTATAAAGCCGGTCGGCATATTTCGTAATCGCGAGCATCCATTGCTCTTTTTCTTTTTTCTCCACCGAAGTCCCACAACGCTCACAGCAACCATTGACAACTTCTTCGTTGGCAAGGCCAATTTTATCCTTTGAACACCAATTAATCATCATTTTAGCTTTATAAGCTAAGCCTTTTTTAAAAAATTGTAAAAATATCCACTGTGTCCATTTATAATATTCTGGGTCAGTTGTGTTGATTTCTCGCGACCAATCAAAAGAGATACCAAGCGATTTTATTTGTCTCTTAAAAGTATCAGTATTTTCTTTGGTAACCATTCGCGGATCCTGGCCCGTCTTGATCGCATAATTTTCTGTCGGCAAACCAAAAGCATCCCAGCCGATAGGGTATAAAACATTAAAACCCTGAAGCCTTCTTTTCCGGGAAATAATATCCATCCCGATATACGGTCGCGGATGCCCGACATGAAGCCCCTCACCCGAAGGATAAGGGAATTCAATCAAACTGTAATATTTTGGTTTTTGGGAATTATTTTGAGCATGGTAAATTCTTTTTTTCTCCCAAATAGTTTGCCACTTTTTCTCTAGTTTTTTATGGTCATATTCTTTCATATACTTACATAATAAACAAAAAACCGCCTTTATGCAAAGCGGTTTTTGGGTGTATTGCAAAGATCGTTTTTGACATTCATACTCCTAGCTTTGGTCTAGATTGTGGCAGATAATAGGTGTTTGGATTTATGGTCTCCAAAAAGCAATAATACCCGCCTGGATGTGTCCAAGATATGCCATAAGGATATGTTCGCGCATTTTTGTCATCTGAAGCTTTGTTAAAATCAGCGCAAAGATTATATGTTGTATCATCTATTTTTTGATATTTGTACGGTTTTTGTGTTTGAGAATCAATCTTGCTTGCATAATAATTATTATATGATGCTATTTCTTCCATAGTTTTTGGCAATATTCCTTTATTGGAATAATAACTTATAACTTGACCATTAAAATTTTGCAAATCACTTACCTTTTGCTCATCATACTTCATAAGTCTTTGGGTTCGAGGCGAACCGAGAACCGCAAAACCCCACACGATTGAAGCAATAAGAATAAAGCTTGCAAAAAATCTCCAAACTATCCTGGAGCTTTTTGTCAATTTTCCCCTAAGATCAGAAACAAAATAAATAAATATGCTGGAAACAACAATAAACAAGACTAGAACTTTCAAAAGGAAACCGGCAGTCAATTCTTGTCCATCAATAAAATAATAAACGACGGTTATCAAATCTCCCGCTATTACACAACCAGAAATAAACAAGGTGACGTAGGTAAGTCCCCGATGAGTGACATTATTTTGCCTTTCCGGTTCGACTCTATATTCTCTTTCCAGAAACCACATCAGAAGAATAAAAATCGGGAAAAATACAACCAAAGTGGCTACCGGCCAGCTGATAGATGAACTTCCAAAATAATTATAACCGTTTGTAATTTTGGGATAAGCGTTATCGATAATGGTAAACAGTAAACCGATAAGATTGCCCACTAAGATGAACAAGGCGATAAAAGCTCCTAAATTCAGAAAAAAATCTTTAGCGCTTACTTTTGGCTTCATTTGATTTGGATCCATATTGTTTATATTGTTTATGTTACTATTACGATTAATAAAAAATACGACGACACTAACTACGACAATGATGAATATAGCGATTGGAATAAGCAAATAAAACAACATATCTGGAAAATGATCTAACATAAATAAATTATATACTCCAGACCGCTGTGTTGGCAAGTGGAATAATGCGATTGTTAGACTTTTCCAATACACAAAGTTCGCCTGATTCTATGGAGCCGGAAAAATCTTTCATCATTTCCTCGAGTGCATATCCAAGAGAAAGCGAAGAAGAATCTGTCGCATAAGAAGTTAAAATAACAAAAAGAGGCTTAGCGCTCAAAACTTTTTGGACGGCAGATAAAAGTTTCGGAAGCATTTCTTCTATTTTCCATATTTCCCCTTTGGGCCCCCTGCCAAACTTCGGCGGATCCATCACTATCGCATCATATTTGTTACCCCTTTTTATTTCACGTTCCAGAAATTTAATAGCGTCATCTTCGATCACGCGCATAGGCAAATCTTGAAGTCCAGAAAGTTTTTGATTTTCCTTCGCCCAATTTAGGGTTTGTTTTGAAGCATCTAGATGTGTCACTTCGGCACCCGCGCGCAAAGCGAAAAAACTTGCGACTCCGGTATAGCCGAATAAATTCAGGAATTTTATTTTCGGCACAAGAGAATTTGGCAAAGAATTTTTAAGAAACGTGTGGATCCCCTGCCCTTTTGCCTCCGAGGGCGCAGTTTCAAGAAAATTCTTTGCCAAATTCGCTTTACTAATTTTTTCTTCTATAAAATCCCAGTGACTGGCCTGTTCAGGGAAAAATCCTAAATGCCGAAAAGGTGTGGGTGAAGCAAAAAACTTAATACCTTTATATGACATTTCCCATCGGTCTGAAATTTTAGTTGTAATTTTCCACCCGCTTTGGCGTTGCTTCAGCGAGGCAAGTCCACCTTTACCACCACTTTTTGAACTCCAAAACTTGCCATCCGCTTTATTCCATTCGCTTTCCGGTAAAGTTTTTTGCCAAACAGCATTTTCATACGGACGGACAAAAGTGTAGAGACCGAATCGCTCCAGTTTTTCCCCTGCACCCGTATCAATGAGCTCGTATTCAACCCAGTCTTTCGAAACAAAAATTTTAATTTCGTTTTGCATACATTTTATTTAATCACTAATCAAATTCTTTTTAATCCATTCCACTTTCTTTTTCTTATACTCATTTTTTGGTAAACCATTTAAAGATTTCTTGAATTGTTCATATGCTTTACTCAAAACTGCATCATCCCTTAATTTTCTTAAAGTTTTGCGATGGATTTCTATCATTTTGTGGCCAGTTGAAAGTATTTGTATATCTACGCGTACGCTACTCCTTTTTGCAGACAAATAAGAGATTTCCTTTAGAAAAGGGCCTTGCTTATAACCTTGTTTAGAGAGCACTTGGCTGTCAGCCTGAACATCGTCACTTACAATCATTATATCTATTTCTAATTTTCCTGAAATTGGTACAGCCATAGAGCCGATAGATTCTATAGATGAATTTGGAAGCATCCGAGACAATTCAGCAATGACCTCTTTTTGTAATTCTGATATCTCAATAGATGGCTCTACAATTTTTATTCTTTCGTTCATTATCGAATTATAACATATTTTCGTGTTAATTTCCCATCTGTTTATAAATTACGCATATGCAGAATTTATAAACATTGTAAACACTATACTAGATTAAAATATTTTTTTATTTTTTCATCTCGCAAAACACTATCTACGACTAAAATTTCTACATACTTCCCCACCCCAAAGAAATCAGCAATAAACATTGCTTCATCTTCACAAGGATAAGGATATATCCAGGCAGATTTCTGGAACTGGAAAAAATCCAAATTTTTTAAATGAAATCTGAGTGCTTCTCTCCCTTTGGTAAATCTCACCGGAATATCAAACATTACCAATCTCCATTTGCCATCCCACCTTTTTGGTTTTTTAATTTCTATGAGTTCAATATCAAAAGCTCTTAATCTCGTTTTGCCTTTAGTGGTTATTTTTACTATTATTTTTCCATTTTTGTCAGAGACATATTCTATAAGTTTTTGTTTTCGAAGATGATTGATCGAATTCCTAATCTGTTCTTTGCTAAAATGCTTAGAGCGCTCAAATTGTTTGAAAACCTGCACGGCGTTTCCCATAGCAGCTACTACAAAAACAAGAACTGGAATTGAAGCGACGGCGAGCACGCACAAGACGACTTGGGTAATTTGAGCTTCTTTGGTTCCTGAGTCTAAAAATTCTCTGATTCTTGAAAAATATTCTTTTTTCATCTTGTTGATAATTATAGCATATGCAGAATTTATCAACAGAACCTTATATCAACTCATGTCAAGAAGTGTGAGATTTTAAATCAAAAATTCAATCACATCCCCGTCTTTTACAATATATTCCTTGCCTTCGGTTCGCACTAGTCCTTTGGAACGAGCGACTGCATACGAACCATAATCCAATAAATCTTTCCAATTTATCACTTCCGCTCGAATAAATTTTTCTTTAAAATCATTATGAATGGCGCGACCGGCAACCGGCGCAGTGGAATCACGACGAGTTGTCCAGGCTCTTGATTCATCTTCACCCGTAGTAAAAAAAGTGATTAGATTCAACAAATCATAACTCGCCTTAATAAGATTATCTAAACCAGCGCCAAAAATAGGATCAACTTCAATGTGCGGACCGGGCAATTTTAAAAAAAAATCTGCAAAATCTATTTTTACATTTTCCGCTACGGCTGAAGTGTTTAAAACATAAAGCGTCGGTTTTTTTATATTCGCTAATTCAAGCTCCATATTTATCACCTCTATGTCAAAAAGCGGGTCGATCTTTTCGTGCACGTGAATCATATTGGGGTCTTCAAAAATTCGCACAACTTCAATGATCGCATCCACTTCGCGAATATAAGAGAGAAATTTATTGCCCAGCCCAGCACCCTTGGACGCGCCTTTTACCAATCCTGCGATATCTACAAACTCCACCACGGCCGGTATGGTTTTCTTTGACTTGGACATAACCGAGAGCTTATCCAGTCTGACATCCGGCACGGACACGATACCGACTGATGGATCAATAGTGCAAAATGGATAATTCTCCGCCGGCACGCTTTTCTTTGTAAGCGCGTTAAACAATGTTGATTTGCCAACATTAGGCAACCCTACGATGCCGATTTGTAGAACACTGTATGACATTTGGATTTATAGGGATATAACCATATACTAATAATTTATCTTGATTTCCGACTACCTTATCAATAATCCTAGTAACTATGTCTCTTTTTTTCTGAAATTTCAAGTTTCGTAAATGTTCCATTGCCGACTTTGCAAAATCTTCAACCTCGTATGGATGCGGAGCAGTAAGTTTTATTTCTTCCTGTTCCTGTTTGATCACCATGATTTGATACTCCAGTGAATTTACTTTTTCTCTTAGAGGTATTGTATAGTCCTTCAACTTCTCAAGTGTGAATACGCCATCCGCATACGCTTTGTTGTATCGGTCTTCCTTATCCTTGAGAGTATCTATTTCTTTTTTCATAGTTTCTATATTAGAAAATGAAACTTGTTTTCTACCTTGCTTGCTATCCAACCAACGATTAACTTGTTTGAACATTAAATCTGGAGAGGACATCAGCTTTACGATTTTCTGCCAAACTAACTTATCAGCAATCACTGAATTGAATCCTTTTTCAAAGCAAGTCTTCGGTAAAGGAAAATTGTTTATTCTGTTATTACAGCGATAATAAAGATTTTTCCCTCCCAATGGACTACAACCACATCTTCTTTTCCCACAAGTACACCATATTTTCCCAGCAAGAAGATAGTTATTCTTTTTTCTCCTGTCTGCTAATGCAAAATTAGATTCTAGTTTGGCTCTAGCTCTCTTGTATGTATCTAATTCAATAATGGCTGGTACGGGTATTGTTATCCATTCTGCTTCTGGTCTAAATTTACGACTACTCTTTTTATTCTTTCTGTATTTTTCTTCTTTATGAGGCTTTTCTGGCACAATAGAATAATGTTTGCCGTAGTGTGCTTCTCCTATGAATGCTTTGTTATCTAGTAGGGAGCTGAGAGTGCTTGTACTCCAAACACCTTTCTTGCTTTTGCGTGGTTTGATTCCCAATACTTTCAATCTCCTTATTACGCCTCGTATAGTTTCCCCTTCATTAGCAACCCAGTCAAATATCATTCGCATTACTCTCGCTTCATCTTCAACGATTTCATAATATCCGTGCAAAATACCATTTTCCTTATTTTTAAGAATATATTTATACCCGTATGGAGCATTAGCAATTACATGCCCTTCTTTTACAGTTCTTAATTTTCCAAGTCGGAAGCGTTCAGCGATTTTTGCCCGTTCATATTCCGCAAACAAACCCCTTACACCATGAAGAATCTTATCCTCAGAGTTTTTAGGAGACGAAACTGTAATAAATATCACTTCAACCCCAGCTTCTCGCAATTCATCCATCACTAACTCTTGATACGAGTATCGTCTTGCCAGCCTATCAGGGTCATAAACGATTACGGCTTCCCACATTTTCTTTTTAGCATCTGTTCGCAGTCTATCAAGTGCTGGACGGATCAAAGTATCGCCACTCCAACCTTCATCAATATATTTTTCTACAACTACATAACCATTTTTCTTTACAAGTTCTTCTAATACCATATCCTGATTTTGTATCGTCTGTGCCTCTTCTTGACCAGAAGTTGAAACCCTCTCATAAAAAGATACAAATTTAATTTCTTTTTTGTTTTTTATATCTTCAATCATATATTTTTATGTTTCTCTAAAAACTTATTGAACTCGCTCTTTGGTATTCGCCATAAAGCAGTCCTGCCCTTTCCAAGTTTATAACCCTTTAGCATGCCTCGCTTGAGCCAACGATCAACAGTGCGAGGATGAACCCGTAAATTTTTAGCCACTTCATCATTTGTAAGAAATTCCATAAATACATTATATTCCTAATTATACATAGATGTCAAATTACTATATGGACAACTCTTTGGCAGATTTTTGTGTTTTCAAAACCTCTTCAAAAAGAATATCAAAAGCCACATTTAATTCATTTTCTGTATCCCCTGCTTCCCGTTCAATAAACTCATAAACAACTTCAGGTTCTTTCTTATTCTTTTTTGGCTTGAGTTCCATTTAATTAGATTTATTTTTCAATAATGCACTTTCGATCATCCCCTTATATCGTATTTTTCGGTATTCTAGACCTAAACATTTCCTACATCCGATCTGTTGGTTAAGAGGATGAGCATATAAAACCCCGACTCTTACCTTGCAAATAGGGCATTCAAACCAATACCGAATACCACCGAATCCAGTCCTAGAAGTAGTGAGTTGAACAGCCAGACCCTGTGCTTCAAGTTGAGAAGAAATCAAGGTTTCTTTTATCCCACATCTGGCTTTTCTTAAAAAGAGGTTTACTGATATTTTCTGACACTCCTCAACCAAGAATTTTTTTCCTAAATCATTTGGCTTCATTGTTTTTATTATCTACGTTAACTTGTTGATTTTGGGCAATAAAAGCATTTTCAGTAGTAACTTTAATATTTAATCGAGGTTGTTTTAACTCCTTAAGAAGAATAACGTCTGCACTAAGTTGCCTGTCAGCAATTTCGACACATTTATAGAGTTCTCTAAAAAGATTTATTTTCTGTTGGTTAAATGAGTATCCACCATCTTCCTTTTCAATGAGTGTATTTAAGAGAGTATCGTTTCTCATTGCTCGCCAATAATGAGCTACTATTCTGTCGGCTAACATTAATTCGAGTGAAGTCTGGCAGTTAAAATCTCTCACAATATTTTTTCTCATTTGAGCTAAACCCGAGTAATATTTTGCGTGAGCCAAGTTTGCCGTCCAAATACCATTTTCAAGACCATACATTATTGCAAGTTCTGAGCTTAATTCTTTTTTCCTTGCTTCTTGTGTTGGCGTTAGTTCTTTAACCTCTTCAAGACTTTTGTGTTCTTCTAATTTTTGTCTTTCGGGAATATAAATATTAGGATTTTTATAATATTTCTTTATTTTTTCAACTTCAGTTTCTTCTGGATTTTTTGTTATTTCTTTGTTGTTTCCCATATTATTAAAAATCTTTTTTATCACTAAATCCAAGCTCTTGGGCGGTATCCGACATAATACTTTCATTACCTGTTGCAACATTCACATCATTCACATGTTCACCTGTAATATCTGCATCAGTGATGCCGTAGCGTTCTTTCCAAAAATCAAGTCGCTCTCTATTTCTTGCAAAATCAAGCACAAAACCTCTCCGTGTTTTATAGGGTTTCAGTTGCATTTTTGCTCGGAGATACCAGCCAATTTTTCTAGGCGTTAGTTTTTCTTCAAAATCAAAAATATCCTGATTGACGCTTTCCGCTATTTCTCCGACTGTAATTTCTTTTTTGTTTGTATCGTATTCAAACTTAAAAATTGCAAAGGTAATATCCGATTCTCTAGAAAGCCCCCTGTCTGCAACAAGCTCCGTGTTGTATTTCTGCACAAAATCTCTTAAGGACTGCTTCATTTCTGGAGATTCAATTATGGTCATCAATGCGATAACAATCTGGTGTAGTCGGGGATGAACGCCCTCAATTAACTTTTCGTCAAAAATAAGTTCCTTTTGGTAGTTTCTAAAACGCCACATTAAAAGTTTATTTCGGAGCATAAGGGCTTCTTCCCAAAACTCATCACTTAATCGTCTAGGAATATCCTCTCGGAGCTTTCCACGCCCCATTTCTTCAACTAAGAAACGACTCTCAAGAGCTTTATCATTAAATGTTTCTCTGGTAGCTACTATCTTGGGAGAAAAAACATCAAATGCTCGCATTTCCATCAAATCTTTTCCTTGCATTCTTAAAACAGACCCGCCTTTTTGATAGCCCATATTCAGTATTTTTATAATGTCCTGTGTCATATCGCTGAAACGTAAATCTGCCTCATCAAGTATCAATGTGCCTCGTATCTCGTCTAGGATGCGGAATATAGGGGCTGTGGTGGTTGCTCCGCCTGTAAAGATAGGACGGTAGCAGATTGAGCCAATAGCGTGGGTAAATCGGCTTTTTCCGCTTCCAAAATCTCCAATAGCTCGCAGGTATGGAATTTCGCTAAAGCGGTCATATACCCAGCTTAAAAGGACATAGTACGAAGCGATCCGCTCAAACATGGGAGATATTTCCAAGTATTTATGGATAAACTTTTGGATTTCCGATATGAGTTCTTCTTCTGTTCCGTATTCAAGCGGTTTAGATGGGAGCAAAACAATACCCTTGCTCACAACATCACTTTTTGCATCGAGCGGATATATTTCTTTTCCGTCTTGTTTTACCTTATCTAAAAATTGGATTTCCCCATTTTTATATATTGCAAACTGTGTTTGATGTTGCTTCTTGTCATATACTGTTTCTGCGATTTTATTATCTAAAACCAATGATGCTTTTCTGTTTTTCTTAACATTTTTATCTTCATTCATATATTTATTTTAATAATTAGTCTGATAAAGTTTGTCTTTTAATTGTTTTGTTGCGTAAATTAACTTGCGTGCATCAACCATCACAATTTCGTCATTTTCTTTTGCATAATCGAACTCATGTATCAACTCTTCTGTTTGTGGATTTTCAACAAAAACAAAAGTCTGGCGTTTTTGATTATCTAGTCGGTCAATATTTGCTAACTCAATACCTTTTACAAAAAGAAACGAAGCGAGATTGAAGTTTGTGGTTTTAAAATATCTTTCTATATTTATCTTCATAATTTTCTTTATATTAATCTAATAATTGTTTTTTTATTTAATACTCGCACATAAAAGACTTTGAATATAGACTGACTCTAGTTATGCTGAACACAAAAAAAGCCTTGTTTTGCAAGGCTAAATTTTATATTACTTGACCTAGTTAGGCATAACTATATATTCTGTATTTTGATTATAAATTTCTCTGAATTTAATCTATAACCACCACCCTTACCGAGAATAAATTCCGAACATTCTAATTTACCTATAAATATTTTATTAATTTTACCTATCTCTTTAGAAATAATACTGAGTTCTTTGCCTTTCTCGCCTAATTTTTTTGCAGGGATTGGCGTGTTTGATTTAATTACTCGCATAATAATATCAAATCTTTTTGGAGTTATTTTTCCACTCTTCCTTACTTTATATTTAAGATTCGTACCTTTTATAAAAAATGTAGTTTTTTGTATATCAACATAAATCGTAGTTCTCCCACTATCTAAAGATTTTAGATACTTTATTTTACCTTTTAATAACTTTATAAATTCCTCAACTTCAGGTATGCTTTTTGTTCTACCCATTAACCAATTTACGTTCTCAAGGAAATATTTTCTTGCCTCTCTGTCTGTTTTTGGAAATATATCATGCTTAGAGAAATCTGATTCATAATTTTTAACATTGTGTTTTATTAAAAAACCAATAACACTGTCATTCCAATTCATATACTCATTTTCTTTAACAAAATAGGGATGAGTTTTATAGTTCTCAACGTAATTAAGAATATCTATTCCTTTCTTTACCAATGCCTCTTTAGTGACTTCAAATTCATTCATTTATATTTTCATCCTTATTTTTCATATTAATTTAGTGGACTTCGTGAATGTTGTGAACATTACACTAGTGTATTTTACCATTTTATTGTATGCTTATAAAGTCAATTTAATAGAGACCTAACCCTTGAATTTTAAAGTTTAAGGCATGGTCAAAATCCGTTCGGGAGTATAAAACCCATCATTGGGGTTACCTGAACGGTCATATAGGGAAACTTATATGGATAGCGAAAGCTATCACCTAGTGGTGGGCTTTTTGCTATCAATTATTAGATTAAAATGAAAATAAATATGAAAAAAATATTACTATCTGTTTTTGCTTTAAGTATTCTTTTACCAACATTAGCATTTGCTTCTTTTGATACTAGTTTGAAATATGGTTCTCGTGGAGATGCAGTTTTAGAACTTCAAGACCTATTAGTGGCTCAAGGTTTTTTAAAAGGTAAAGTAGATGGTAGATATGGTCTAGTTACAGTAAATGCAGTCAAGGCTTTTCAAACAGCAAATGGCTTGTCTTCCGATGGATACTTTGGCAAAGCAAGCCGAGCTAAAGTATCTTTAATACTTGCCGATCAATTACAATCTTCAGATACTGCAGAACAGACAGATACGGGAACAGTTGCCACCACCTCAATAGTGTCTGGTTGTACTTCAACTTCAGCTTACAGTCCAACAACGGGTCAGCCATGCAATAGCACAACTCAACCAACGACTCCCAATCTTCCAGCGGGTTGTACTTCAACATTTGGATATAGCATAACAACTGGGCAAGCATGTAATGGCATAGCTTCTACTGTTCAGCAACTACAACAAACAGTTCAACAACAAGCTCAGACTATTCAGCAAATTCAGCAGAATACTCAACAACTTGTTCAAAATACTACACCAATTCCCCCTGCTCCAGTTGTTCACGATTTACCAAAAGTTTTAGGATATGAATGGAGATATAAAGAAGACGGAACACAACGCTTTGATAGAAATGGAGACACCCGTAATTCACCAGACAATTCTTGTGGTTCAAACTCTATTACAATAAAGACAGATGTTTCCACAACAGCTACTCTTCAATTACTTGAAAGAATTATGCCTGAAAATCTTATTGGCGGGGGTGATGGTTGGACAGCCATTCTAAATCAACCATCAAACCTAGCTAAAGTTAAAAGTATTAACAATTCAAACCTAAGTCAATTCCATTATTTCTGCTATGCAGATTTAGGTTTAGAAGTTGGGAAAGACTATGTTTTTTCTTTTTTTGTTACCGATACTTACAATCAAGCCGTTCAGCAATACATGAATACTGGTAAACAATTTAATTCTCAAATTTATATAAATTTATAAAGTAAAAAAAATAAGGTGGTATCAAAAAGTATTTAATTGGCTATTTAAATAAATAATATGTTAATTTAGTGTTTGACTTTTATCTTGTAATTTTATACAATTCATATGTTGGAGTAAGTAGGTGAACATATGCGTTTATGGATTAAAAGCAAATAACTTTAGAAAACAAAACTCCCGTTTTGAATCGGGGTATCAGGATAAAACCTTATACTCCAACAAGTTGAGGCACATTCCGTAAAAACGACTGTTCCTTGATACTCCGATTCAGTATAGGAGTTTTTTATTTTATCTGGTTTAAAAACTTTGATAAGCTAATCAGAAGCGATAGTCTAAAAAACTCCCAAAAAGCGATGTCAAAATTCGCTCGGTGTTATCCAGCTAATGGACTAATGTGGTGCCAGTTCCCTAATGGAAAGTATGCACGACCTTGGAAGTTATCTGATGAAAAAGAAAAATCGCCTAAGGAAGAAATTTCCCTAAGCGATAATTCTAAAGAAGAGGAAACGACCAGTTAAATCTTCTTAAGCAAAGCTCTCTTATGAGGGCTTTTGCTTTTTATATTATAGTCCTAAATATGACTACATATTACAAAAAACTGTGGAAAATGCAAATTTAATCTTTTACGGTCGTAAAAACCCATTGCTCCCCTTTCTTGAACCCATAATCAACCCCACGTTTCAATGGTGAAGGCATTTTAACTTCAAAATAGAACGGGATTAACTTGGTATTCCCTTGCGTTTGAAAAAGTGTGTTTGTGTCCAAGCATTGCCAATTTTTAACATAGTTTGAATATAGCAAAAAAAACATCAAAAGCAAATAAACCACCCTTCCACTTACCTTGTTAAAGCTTAAGGCAAAAGCAGGTTCATCTTCTTCTTCGTCTTAGCGCCAATGAGACCGTCCGGGA
>JBBTYD010000023.1:0-8332 GCA_038061925.1 Patescibacteria group bacterium | reverse complement strand
AGCCACCACGCGCTCCGCGCGTGCGAGACATTACCGATTTTGAAAATAGGTTCGAACTTGGTACAATAAATGCACCAACACAGAAATTGCAAGTTTTTGTTGTTCCCCTCGCGGAGTTTATCCCGACGCAGGAGGGACTTGGCGAGCGCTTCGTGCGGTTGTTTCAGGGCAAAATTCTCTGGGAAGAATACAAGAACATTTTTATCAGAGGGGTTAGATAGCCCTTGTTTTTGTTGCCTGTTTTGGGCTTGACGAATAGTCCGTATTGTGCTATACTTTTTGCATCGACAGGTCGAAAACTTGTCGGGCCATTAGTGGGTTCTTCTCGGACTCACATCGCTACGCTTCCGAACTAAATCGGTTGTATGATCCATAACGGTAATGGGAAATCTCTTGAAAGGAGATAAACATGAGAAATCCAAACCCGGAGTACATTGTCAACCTTATCACCCAGCTCATCGGCGCAGATATCCTCAAGAGTCTCGCTGATCACTGGCTTGATTACCCCTCCTTGTGGGCTATCCAACAAGTGGTAGGTCGAACAATCGAGTCGAAGCTTGATTCCATGCGAACGGAAACACTCGCGGGAATCATCGAGTACAGCGATGTGCTCGTTCCAGTTGGGAAACCCCTGATTAGGCGCTGTGAACGACTCCAAAATTACTTCGACCAGACAACTAAGTGGCCCCCTGGAATGAAAAGCTCCGGTCGAGCACTTTTACACGAACTGGCGTTCGTGACACTGCTTATGATCATCATGGACATGATCAAGCAGGAAGAATACAAGGTGGACAACGAGTTGATAGCTGAAGAACGCGAGTGGGAGGAATTCTGGGCGCGTTTCAACCTTCCACGCAATCACTCCTTGTATGGGATGCCACCAGAAGTGAAATTCTGAGGTTAACCCACGTCCATTCAACAAGCTCAATACTTCGGTATTGGGCTTTGCTTTTTTTGTATTTGCTTTGCGAATTCTTGGATTGAATGCCGCCAAAGAAAATTTGATGTTTTTAAAAAGTTTATGATATACTAGAAATAATTAGTAATTAATTTTTTATGAAAAATGTAACAATTTATTCAACTCCGTCTTGTCATTTCTGCCGTCTGGCGAAAGATTTTTTTAAGGAGAAAAATATTGCTTATACAGAATATAATGTGGCTGGCGACGCAGGAAAAAGGAAAGAAATGGTAGAAAAAAGCGGACAAATGGGTGTGCCAGTTATTGTTATAAGTGATGAACTAGTGATTGGTTTCAATAAGCCGAAAATAGTTCAATTGCTTGGACTTTAATCTATCTCTAATATACTATATCTCCCAGTGGGCCCTCGTAGTTCAACGGATAGAACAGTTTCGTCCTAAGAAATAGATGTAGGTTCAATTCCTGCCGAGGGCACAAAGTTTTGATTTTTTTGTCTATTTTTGTTAGTATTTATTTATGTCGCCGGAAGAAAGAGAGCTTTTAAATAGAAGCGTTAGTTTGGCGGAAGATAATAATAAAATGTTGCGCTATATAAAGAGCTCAATGCGCTGGTCAAGTATCGCTCGGGCCATATATTGGATATTTATTGTTGGTTCTGCCGTGGGCGCTTTTTATCTTATTCAGCCCTATACTGATCAAATAATGAAGGTATATAATGAAGTAAAAAGCAATCTTTATAACTTGGATACCATCCTTCAAGGTGTTAAGAAATAATAGTCAAAATAAATAATATGCCGAGGTAGCTCAGTTGGCAGAGCGTTCCCCTGAAGAGGGATAGGTCCGCAGTTCGATTCTGCGCCTCGGCACCAGAAAAAATTCTTTCTAGATTGATTTCACTTTTATGTTATTTTTCTTTTCTTTGTCTACTTTTTTGATTTTAACAATGAGAAGACCGTGTTTTTCCGTCGCCTCCACTTCTTCTGGTTCCACTTCGGCCGGCAGTGATATGGTTCGAGAAAATTTTCCCCAATAAAGCTCTTTAGAAAAATAATTATTTTCATCTATCGTCCGGCTTTCTTCACGATGTCCCTTGATGGTGACCAGATCGCGAGCGATTGATAGTTCCAAATCTTCTGGCTTCACCCCAGCCACCATAGTCTCTACGAAAATGTCGGTTGGAGTTTGATAAACATCCACTGCCAATTCTGCTTCTTCGTTTTCTTCTTCAATCCAATTAGCGCCTCCTTTTTTATCCCGAGTCTCTTTATTATTACCTTCCACTAAATTTTTTTTTGATTCCTCATATTCTTCCTCGACGTTAACACCTCCGGTTAGTCTCTCCCAAAAACTTCTTTTTTTATTCATATTTTTTTTTAATTTAACCCGCGCCTTGGGCGGGGCCAGTTGATAAATTTAATCCATTCTTCTTACTTTTTCAAAAAGCAACATTACAATAATAGTGACAACCCACAAGAAACTAAATACTTTTAAAATATCATTTTCGCCATTCCTTATTATAAGAAAATTAAAAACACTATGCAAGGCAATAGCGAATATAAGACCGATAATGGGATATAATTTTCTCTTAAATCCCTCCAGATGCAATGAAATCCCCAGCGCCACGCCTAAAATTCCGCTTGAGACGGTATGGAGCAAGGTGGACCCTAAGAATCTGAGCCCTCCCGTAAGCAAGCCCACTGTATTTTGACCGAGCGAGAGTGGTTTAATCAAAAATAGGGTATTTTCAAGAGTGGCAAAGCCCAAGGCGGCGGTAATTAGGTAAATAGGCCACTTTATGGCTTCATTGATGTAATTTGTTCGATATAGCACTGCCATCACAGCCAGATATTTAATTATTTCTTCGGCGCTTGCCCACAGCACGATTTGACCTTCGGGTGAGCTTATCTGAGTTTGTATAAATTTTTGAATCTGGATAACAAAAATTACCGATATCATTCCCGCAATGAAGACTACTATTAAAATTCCTTTAGGCTCCGGTTTTTTAGATTCTTCTTTGAGCCAAAACCATAGCCATAAAAGAGAGGGGATAATTCCGCCTAGAAACGCTAAACCTAAAATTTTAGGGTCGTTAGTTAGCATGGTGTTTACCCTGAGCGCAGTCGAAGGGCCATTTCTCGACCATTAACAAATTATTTTTTTCTTTAGGCAACATTGACCAGATTTCTTCTGTGACGAAAGGCATAAAAGGATGAAGCGCTCTCAAGAGTATATGCAGATGTCTATAAATAAGTGTTTTTGCGGAGATAACATTTTTTTTCTCTAAAATTTTTTTCTTTGATCTCTCAATAATAACATCTGCAAAAGTATGCCAGAAATATTGATAAATCTTTTCCGAAACTATCGAGAATCTATATTCACTCATTTCTTTTGTTATGTCTTCCATTAAAGCATTTAATTCCTCTTCTGATTTCTTATCTTCGTTGTCATAATCAGCAATCTTTAAAACTTTAAAATCTTCTATATTTTCGAGTACAAATCTTGCCACATTCCAAATTTTGTTTGCAAACTTTGCATAACCGCGAATGTCGTTTTCATTTAATTTCAAATCGTTTCCCGGGGTATTACCCACGACCATCGCCATCCGGAGCGCGTCGTTTCCGTATTTTTTAATAATGCTTAACGGATCGATGGCTTTTTTCCCGAGTGATTTAGACATTTTCCTGCCATCTGTGGTGCGGACCATACCGTGAAAGTATACAGTTTTGAAAGGCACTTCGCCGAGCAGATATTGCGACATTAAAATCATTCGCGCAACCCAAAAAAAGATAAGGTCGTGTCCCGTCTCTAACACTGTAGTCGGATGGTAAGTTTTCAGGTCGCCTGTTTTTTCCGGCTGGCCCGCCGTAGTTTTGACGGAGGCGGGCCAGCCCAGCGTGGAGAAAGTCCATAATCCCGAAGAAAACCAAGTGTCCAGGGTATCTTCGTCTTGAACCCAGCCCGGACCTTCAGGCGCTGTTAGGTCGCAATATATTTCATTATTCTTATACCATACCGGAATTCTGTGCCCGTACCAAATTTGCCTGGAGATGCACCAATCACGCAAGTTTTCTATCCAATTAAAATAAACCTTTTCAAAATAATTTGGGATGATTTTTATTTTACCTTCTCGGACCGGCTCCAACATCAACTCTTTGAGTGATTTAGGCTGTAATTTATTTTTGCCCGCCGAAATTTTTTTATTTACATCTACGAACCATTGAAGCATAATTTGCGGTTCAATGATTCCGCCCGTGCGTTCAGCCGTGGCGATTCTATTTACATAATTTTCATCAACCGAAATTAACAATCCTTTGGTTTTTAACTTCTCAACAATTTTTTCTCTAGCATCGGCAATTTTCATTCCAGCGAATTCACCGGCTACCGGAAGCAATTTCCCGTATTTGTCGATAATTTGCTCTTTATCTAGTTTATGTCTTTCGGCAATGTCAAAATCAATCGGTGTATGCCAGGGAGTAATGGTCATTACTCCTGTGCCGAATTCCATATCGATAATTTCATCTTTTATCACCGTGGCTTCGATTGGTCCATTGATCCATTCCAGTTTTATTTTTTGACCGGAAGCATAGTCTGTGTATCTTTTGTCTTTCGGATGCATCACCACGTATTTATCACCAAATTTCGTTTCCGGTCGAGTCGTGCCTATTTCAAAAGGCCCGTATTTAAATGTATAAAATTTATTTTTTCTTTCTTCATAAACAATTTCATCATCCGAAATAACTGTTTGTCCTTTGGGATCCCAGTTTACAATCTTGTGTCCTCGGTAAATCAATCCGTCATCGTACATTTTTTTAAATGCGGTTTTTACGGACAAGTTACGAGTTTCGTCCAAAGTAAACGCTTCCCGTGACCAGTCCAGCGTTGCTCCCATCTTTTTTGCTTGGTTCACAATTGTATCGTGTGATTCTTTGGCAAATTTTTCTACGCGTTTTAAAAATTTTTCCCGACCCAGGTCATTTTTATGAATACCTTCTTTTTCCAATAATTTTTCAACTTTTGACTGGGTGGCTATGGCCGCATGGTCTGTGCCTGGAAGCCAGAGCGTCTTTTTGCCTTGCATTCGCGCTTGACGAATCATAATGTCCTCTATCACAAGCATCAGCGCATGCCCGGTGTGTAAATTGCCAGTTACATTTGGTGGAGGAAGGACCATCGAAAAATGCTCTGCGTTAGCTTTGGTTATTCCTTTTTCGACACATACATCTGGATTAAAAAAACCGCTATCTTCCCATAGTTTATAAATTCTTTCTTCTGTTTTTTGGGGGTTGTAGGGTTTGAGCAACTTTTCGCGCATCTTCAAATAATATCACACTAAAGCCTTAAATTGCCAGTTGCTTTTATGCTATCTGATTTAGGAACTTTCTTTTTATTTTTTATATAATTTAAATATCCAGCGATGCCGATCATTAGAGAATTATCTCCCGAGAGTTCTTGGGTGGGGAACAGGAGTTTGACCTTGGGACTTATTTTGTCTTGGCGAGGGTCTGTCAGTTTTTTCATTTCACTTCTTAAGTATTTGTTGGCAGCCACTCCGCCCGCCACGATGAGAGTTTTCGCGCCGTATTTTTCTATTGCTTTTTTTGTTTTATAAACTAAACATTCAATCGCGGCATTTTCAAATTCCAGAGCTATTTTGCTTTTTGTTTTTCGGTCTAATGGGCCGATTTTTTTGATCAGATAAAGAACGGCTGTTTTTAATCCGGAAAAAGAAAAATCAAAATTCTGGCTGTGCAACATAGGTCGGGGAAGGAAAAAGGAGAAATCAAACCTTTCAGGGTCGCAATTTTCCTGCTGGAAAATTTGCTCAGTCCTCGGACCGTCGTCCTGCGGAGTCCCTTCAAGGTTTATTTCTCTCTTTTTCCTTAAAGATTGTTTTTCTTTCGTTCTTTCCTGTTCCGCTAGTCTTGAAATCTGGGGTCCGCCGGGGTAGGGAAGATCGAGCATTCTGGCCACTTTGTCAAAAGCTTCACCGACTGCGTCATCTAAGCTCTCACCGATAATTTCATAATTCATCCATTTTTTAGTAAGCACTAATTGAGTATGTCCGCCGGAAACCAAGAGAGACAAGATTGGAAGTCTTATTTTTGGCAATGTGAATTTTCTCTTCGGCCCTAGACCTATGGACGAGGCTTTATTTTTTCCAAACACGGAAAGGATGTGTCCTTCCATATGATTTATCGGTATCAAAGGCACATCCCATTTTTTGGCTAAATCTTGCGCAAAAGAAATACCTTCCCAAAGACACATTTCTAATCCTGGACCATAAGTCACAGCTATTGCATCTACTCCCTTGTCTCGCCGAAGCTTAGCAGAGGCGGATTTTTCTTTTTTATCCAACTTGGCTTGCTCCAAGCTTGCCCGCAATAAGATAGGTAAATTTTTTTTGTGTTCTTTTTTGGCAAGCACCGGATAAACTCCGCCGTAGGGTAGGTGGATTTTTATTTGCGAATTCGAACTGTCTGCCAACACTTTAAAGGAAGCGTTTGCGATATTTCCTTTTGCCTCCATTATGCTTATACACGTGTCGTCGCAGGACGTTTCAATTGAGAGTATTTTCATGTGTCTCTTTGTTTGAAAATGCGCGAACCTTCTTTGAACGAAAAACCGGCGGCATTTCTTAAAATCATTGTATCAAAACTTTTGGAAAACGCCAATGGCACAACGCCTTCGCGCCTCGCCTTTGGCGGGGCTACGCCTCAACAAAATTTTCTTCTCCAATTTTTAATTTTGCGCACGCCAGTTTTTCAATTAAGTAAGAAGAAAATTTTGTTTCGGCGTTCTGCCCTATCCGACAACGGATGCGTACAAATCCGACAATTCCATCCTGTCTCTCAATGGAGGTGGAAGAGGAGCGCACAAGTAAGCAAGTACAAGAGAGCATGGGAGTGGTTCGTTTACGAGCCACTCCCAATTTTTATTAAATCCATTTGACTTTATTAAAAATCAAAAGTCATAGATAAAAAGTTTTTTGTTTTTTTGCCCTTTTGTTGATTTTAGCTCAAAAATTTTATTCGGTTTTCTTTTGGAAAATTCAAAATCACATGAAACAACTCTTGAGCCAACTTTTAATTCTCTTTCAAATTTTGGTAACAGTTTATCTAAGGCTTCTGGAAAAAGATACAAAAAAACATGAGATGCTGAAGAAATATTTATCTTAAAAAAATTTCCATATAAAATACGTACATTTTTTGAAAAAGAAAAAATATTTTTTATTTTAGCAAGTAAAAAAGGAAAGGGGGCAATTTCAATACCAATACAAGAAATATGCGGATCTACCTTTGTCGCCGCAAAAAGAACACGTCCATCCCCACATCCCAAATCAAAAAGAACACTTTTTTCTTTTAATTCTAATGCTGAAATTATTTCATTCAAAATTTTCTTTCGTACTGGCACAAAAGGTATGAGCGAGAAAAGTGGAGTTAAAAGGAAGACAAGAGAGAAAAACATAAGTAAAAACAAAAGAAAAATTAAGATATAGTATAAAATTATCATAAAAATATAGTATCATTTTTTTTAGATTTATTCCAATTCAACCCTTGAGATAAAAACCCGCCCGCATTCCCCCAAACCCCCTGCGAGCAGAATTCCGAATCTCGCCGAATTTAGAAAAATAAAAGCCCGCCCGCATTCATTTCCCAGACCCTTTTCTGTGGGCGGAATCCGAATTTCTTTTTGGCGAGGCGGGCCATATGAATTTAATGAACAACTCACATTCTGTATGTGAGTTGTTCTTGGAAAATATCAATAAGGATTTTAGTGTACCTTTAAGATTTTAATTTAGTTTGAAACTTGCAATCATCTTATTCAAGACTGTATCTTTGTCTACATCCGAAGGAGTAGTGCCAGCTTTGTAAGGAAGTTTGGAGATCATTTTATAAATCCTTCCACTATGTACAACACAGTATTCTTTGGCTGTAGCCCAAGTTTCAGATCCTGTACTATATTCCTTACTCCTACTCCATACAGTATAATTAATATTATTAATTGTTGCATAAGTTGGGTCTGCACCAGAAGCGGTATTAAAACAACTTGCGGAGGAAGACATGACAACATCTATACTTAATTCGCCTTTTGTAGAAGTAGGCCGAAAGTAAAGGGTTGTAGCATTTGCATCTATTTGGGTTCCTGCTGGATAAGCAATCGAGTAACCAAATTTGTTATCTATATATGTTTTCCAATCAGAAGTAGTGTTTTGAGCAGTCATTGTAAAAAAGGAATTACTTGAATCGCAGTTATTTGTTCCAGTCTCACAAATTTGAATTTTATATTGACCATCTGCAGGAAATTCCAAAACTGCGTCATTATTAATAGGATTAAATAATGACGAATATGTATACCCAACATTCCAAGTATGTGTATGTTGAGCTACATTTATATTTTTTACAATGTAGGCAG
>JBBTYD010000022.1:0-29003 GCA_038061925.1 Patescibacteria group bacterium | reverse complement strand
TTTAATATTTTTTCGTACAAACTTTCTTGAATAGAAAAATGAATTAGCATTTTTTTCAACCAAAATTTACCCCCCCTTATTTCTTTGTAATATTTTTCCGCCACATTGCGAGATACGCCAGCTTTCTCTAAACACATATACATATGTTCCTTAAATTGTTTTGTGTTATTAAACAACACATCATCAAAATCAAAAATAAATTTCATAATAATATATTAGTTATTCATTATCTTGGCTAGACACTTAGCCAATTTTTGGGAATCGTGGCGAATGAATCCTCTGGTGGCCTTCATCATTTTGTCGTATTGGGGTTTAAATATGAGAGTGGATAAAAGTGGCGCGCGAATTACTCGTCTATCATTAAAATTATCCTCGACTAAAACCCCCTTGCCTTCTTCCAATTCATACAATTTTGTCTGTTCCGGACTTGGTTTTTTATTATTCACTAAAATAATATCAATAGATCTGCCTAAATATTTTTCTATATCTTCTACATAATCGCTTACTTTCCAGTTTGTTGTGTGTCCAAGTTTATTTGTTAAATTTACCGGAAAGATTATTTTTGCTTGGCTATTTTTTATAGCTTCTTTAAAACCGTTTACGATTAGATTTGGCACAACAGAACAATAATAATTACCAGGACCAAGAATAATCACATCGGCCTTAAGCAACGACTCTTGGGCGCGCTTGTTTAAAGAGACATCCGCTTTATAAAATATTTTTTTTAAACCATCTGTCTGAATAGCGGCATTTTGGATGTTATTTTCACCCACAATCCTTCCATTTGAAAGTTCAACGCATAATTCCGCGAAATCATTGGTAATGGGTATTACTTTTCCCTTTATTTTTAAAATTTCGGAAGCAATTTCTACACCTTTTCCGAAATTTCCAGTAACTTTTTCTAACGCCGCCAAAAAAATATTGCCAAAATTATGGCCAGCTAAACCCCCATTTTCAAATCTATAATTCATTAGCTTGCGCACAATATCGCTATGTTCGCTTAAAGCAACTAGACACTGCCTTACATCTCCTCCTGGCAATACTCCAAGCTCATCTCGCAATACCCCGGTCGAACCGCCATCATCCGCCATAGAAACAAGGGCAGTTAAAGAGATATTGGAAATATTTTTAAGTCCCAACAAGACAGTATAACTCCCTGTACCTCCACCCACTGTAACAATATTTTTCATTATTAAATATTAGCCTAAATTTTTTAAATTTGCTACATTATAACCCATGTGTGGCATTGTTGGATACATTGGAAAAAATAGAGCCTGGCCTATTTTAATCAAAGGACTAGAACGGCTAGAATACCGCGGTTATGATTCAGCCGGGATTGCTTTGCTCTCTAAAGGCGTTTTTTTAGTTTATAAAAAAAAAGGCCGAGTCGCTGAACTGTCTAAATTCGCAGGAAATAAAAATGGTAACGAATTTTCTGGTGGAGTGGGAATTGCGCACACTCGCTGGGCGACCCATGGCGTGCCGTCAGACAAAAATGCTCATCCCCATTTATCAGATGGAGGAGACATTGTAATAGTGCACAATGGTGTTATTGAAAATTATCTTTCTATAAAAAAAGTGTTGATTGGAAAAGGATATAAATTTAAAAGTGACACTGATACAGAAATTTTGGCAAATTTGATTGAAGATATTAAAAAAAATACAAAAATTTCCATAGATGAAGCAGTCCGTCTAGCGTTGGCGCAAGTGGTCGGAGCATATGCGATTTTAGTTTTATCTAAAGATGAGCCCGACACGATGGTGGTGGCGAAAATGGGTAGTCCGGTTGTCATCGGCGTAGGAAAAGATGAGTTTTTTATAGCTTCGGATGCGACGCCAATCGTTGAACATACAAAAAAAGTAATTTATTTAGAAGACGGGGAAATGGCAATAATCAACAATAATAAAAATGGCAAACTAACTTTTAAAATAAAAACTATTGACAATAAAATAAAAAATCCTTATGTTCATACATTAGAAACAAAAATTGAAGAACTAGAGAAAGGCGGTTTTCCGCATTTTATGTTGAAAGAAATTTTTGATCAGCCTCAAGCCTTTAAAGATACTATGCGCGGGCGAATTATTTTAGACAAAGGCAATGTGAAATTTGGCGGACTGGAGAAATTTAAAAAAGAACTAAAAAATTTACGCCGTCTCGTAATCACCGGAATGGGGACAGCCCGTTTTGCTGGTCTAGTAGGGGAATATCTATTCGAGGATTTAGCTGGTATTCCGACAAAGGTAGAGTATGGTTCGGAGTTTGCTTATCGTAAAGTAGCCGCGCTTTTACACACAGGATTAATTGCTATTTCCCAATCTGGAGAAACTGCCGATACATTAAACGCTATTAAAAAAGGGAAGGAAGAAAAGATGTTAACACTGGGAATTGTGAATGTCATAGGATCAAGCATCGCGAGAGAAGTAAATGCGGGTATTTACAATCACATTGGTCCGGAGACGGCAGTCGCTTCGACGAAAGCGTCAACCTCACAGGTACTTCTTTTAGTGATGTTAGCAATTTATCTGGGAAGAATGCGTGGTTTCTCTAAGACAAAGAGTCAAGAAATTTTAAAGGAAATGGAAAAACTTCCAGCCTTAGCGCAAACGATTCTTAAAAACGCAAAACAAATTAAAAAACTTGCGAAAAAATACAAAAAAAGCAATCATTTCTTTTTTCTTGGACGAAAATATAATGCCAGCACCGCGATGGAAGGAGCGCTTAAAATGAAAGAATGTTCTTACATTCACGCAGAGGGATGCAATTCGGCCGAACTCAAACACGGTCCTATTTCTCTGATTGATAAGAATTTTCCATCGCTAGTCATCGCGCCCATCGACAGTATGTATCAAAAAAACAAAACTCATATTGAGGAAATAAAAGCGAGAGGGGGAAAAGTCATCGCGCTTACGACCGTTGGCAATAAGGAAATGGAAGAGATCGCCGATGATGTGATTTATATTCCCGAAACGCTTGAAATACTAACTCCGATTTTGGCTTTCATCCCGATGCAACTTTTAGCGTATTATATAGCGGTCGAACGTGGCAATGATGTTGACAAGCCGCGCAATTTAGCGAAAAGCGTGACCGTGGAGTAACAATATTTAATGTATAATGACTATATGTATTTTGACCTAGTTAAAATTTTTGCGCCGACAGTTTTAGCTTTCTTCTTGGGATTATTCTTCACGCCAATTGCGACACATTTTTTCTATAAATACAAAATGTGGAAAAAATATTCTCGAAGCGCCGATATAACCACCTCTGATTTTTCCAAGATACATAACGAGAAAGAAGAATTAAAAACACCACGCGTGGGCGGAATAATAATCTGGTTTTCCGTCCTTTTAACGATTCTTATTTTTTACTTAGGATCGATTTTATTTCCTTCCTTCAATACAGAAAAAATGAACTTCTTGAGTCGCAATCAAACTTTGATACCATTTTTTACGCTTCTGACTGGATCTCTGATTGGACTTTGGGACGATTTGATTCAAATTTACGGAACAGGTAAATTTGCCCGAGATGACAAGTCTTGGCGCCAATGGAAAATTTTTCTGGTCATATTCATGTCTCTTATCATCGGTGTTTGGTTTTTTTATAAACTAGGCCTGACTTCGCTTCATGTTCCATTTATGGGAGAAATATATTTAGGTATTTTGATTATTCCATTTTTTATAATAGTTGCGCTCGCAACTTTCTCGGGGGGAGTGATTGATGGAATAGATGGACTTTCGGGAGGAGTTCTGGCTTCAATTTTTGCCGCATATTCTGTTATAGCTTACGCCAACAATCAAATAGATATCGCCGCTTTTGGAGGAGTGATTACTGGAGCAATATTGGCCTTTCTTTGGTTTAATATTCCACCGGCTAGATTTTATATGGGTGAAACAGGCATTATGGGGCTTACCATTACCCTAGCCACGTTGGCATTTTTAACCGATTCAGTCTTGATTCTTCCCATTGTCGCAGCCCCTTTAGTTATCACCTCTCTTTCAGTTATTTTACAAATGTCTTCAAAAAAATTAAGAGGAGGAAAAAGATTATTTAAAGTTGCTCCGCTTCATCATCATTTTGAGGCAATTGGTTGGTCAGCTCATAAAGTTACTATGCGTTTTTGGATTATTTCGGTTGTCTTTGCTATTATGGGTATAATTTTAGCAGTTATAAGTCGGTAAAATTAAACCATGAGAGAGAAGAAAATAGACAAATTTTTTTTTATAATCGTGTCTTTGCTCGTGGCTATTGGGATTTTGATGTTTGTTTCTGCTTCTTTAGGAATTTTACTCAAAAATGAAAAAACTTTTTATTCAGTGCTTTTTAGTCAGTTGGTTTTGGGTCTGGGTTTAGGACTTATCGGTATGTATCTTTGTTTGAAAATAGATTATAAATTTTGGCGCAAATATTCCTTTTTAATTTTTTTGGGTTCTATCTTGCTCTCGGCAGGTGTGTTTATTCCTTATTTGGGATGGAGTCATGGGGGAGCGCAAAGATGGATACAATTGGGAAGTTTTTCTTTCCAACCGGTGGAAATTTTAAAATTTGGATTTGTAATTTATTTTGCGGCCTGGTTATCTTGGGTCAAAAACAGAGTGCAGGATTTTAGATTTGGAATTTTACCGTTTAGCATAATGCTTGGAATTATTGCCGTAATTTTATTCAAACAACCAGATACAAAAAGTTTTATTTTAATTGTCGTGACTGGTCTTTCTATGCTTTTTATTTCTGGTGTTCCCTGGAAATATATTTTAGGTATTGGAATAACCATGGTGTTTGTTTTAGGAACTCTCATTTTTTTCACGCCCTATCTTCAAGAACGAATTAAAACTTTTATTGATCCAGCTTCGGACCCGCAGGGATCTTCTTATCAAATTCAGCAATCACTCATCGCTTTTGGATCGGGTAAAATATTCGGAAGAGGTTTTGGCCAAAGTATTCAAAAATTCAGCTACCTTCCAGAACCGCAAGGAGATTTCATTTTCGCTGTTTTGGGCGAGGAATTTGGTTTTGTCGGGATATCTGCCACCATACTTCTTTATTTGCTTTTTACTTTGCGCGGGTTTCGGATTGCCAATAATTCTCCAGATCTTTTTAGTAGACTTTTAGTCTCTGGAATTGTTATACTGATTGCAGTGCAGTCATTTATGCATATTGCCTCCACCACTGGAGTATTTCCGTTGACGGGAGTGCCACTTCCTTTTATGAGTCACGGGGGCACTTCGCTTCTGGTCTATTTTGTGGCGGTGGGCATTGTGTTAAATATATCAAAATTTCAAAAAAAATAATCATATGAAAATAGTTTTTACAGGTGGAGGAACCGGCGGACACTTTTATCCAATTATCGCCGTTGTCCAAAAAGTCAATCAAATAATAGATCATGAGAAAATACTGGGAGCCAAGCTCTACTATATTTCCGATAGCCCTTACGACAAGGAAATGCTTTTTGAAAATAATCTTTTGTATGAAAAAATAAATACTGGTAAAATGCGCACCTATTTTTCCTTAAAAAATTTTTTTGATATTTTAAAAATTTTTTTTGGCGTTTTAAACGCAATTTTCAAAATGTTTTCAATTTATCCAGATGTTGTTTTTGGTAAAGGCGGATACGCTTCATTTCCCACAATCTTGGCCGCTAGAATTTTACGCATTCCCGTAGTGATTCATGAATCAGATTCTGTTCCTGGTCGAGTAAATAAATGGGTTGGGTATTTCGCTAAAAAAATCGCTGTTTCCTTTAGAGAAACGGCTGATTATTTTCCTCTCCCAAAAGTTGCTTGGACAGGTCAACCAATAAGAACTGAAATAGAACATCCCGCACAACGGAGAGAAGCGCTTGAATATTTTAAACTGGAGGGAGATGTACCGGTCATTTTAGTTTTAGGGGGTTCCCAGGGAGCGGAACTTATCAATAACACCATTTTAGACGCATTACCAAAACTTGTTAACAATTATCAAATTATTCATCAAACTGGTGTTTTAAATTTCAAGATGGTTAAAGATAGAGCGGAAGTTGTCCTAAATGATAATCAATATAAATTAAGATATTTATCTATGCCTTTTTTAAATCCTCTAACTATGAGAATGGCCGGAGGGGCTGCAACTACCATAATTTCCAGAGCTGGTTCAATGTTATTTGAAATAGCGTCTTGGGGTATACCATCTATTTTAATACCTATAACAAATACAAATTTAAATCATCAAAAAAAGAACGCTTTTAATTACGCTCGCGCGGGAGCTTGTAGTGTTATTGAAGAGATAAATACGACGGCTAATATTTTAATTTCAGAAATTGAAAGAATAACAGGAAATAAGACAATCTATGATACTATGGCTCAAAATGCAAAGACCTTCAATAAACCCGAAGCGGCGATGAAAATCGCTCGCGCCCTTATAGATATCGCTTTGAGTCACGAGAAATAAATGCTAAAATATCCAGATGGACAAAAAAGTTGTAACTAGATTCGCTCCATCGCCGACGGGCCGTTTTCATTTGGGTGGTGTTCGTTCTGCTTTATATAATTATCTTTTTGCTAAACAAAACAAAGGAAAATATATACTTCGGAGTGAAGACACTGATAAAGAAAGATCGAGAAAAGAATACGAAGCCGGGTTTTTAGAGCTTTTTGAATGGTTAGAATTAAGACCGGATATTTTTTTTAGACAGTCCGAACGTACAGAAATATATAAAAAGTATTTAGAAAAAATGATTGCTGACGGTTTTGCTTATATTTCAAAAGAAGAAATAAAAAAAGAAGGTGAAAGAAATGAAGTTATTAGGTTTAAAAATCCGAATAAAAAAATTTCATTCAGCGATATTGTTTTGGGTAATATTACATTTGATACAACTGATTTAAAGGACTTTGTTATTGCAAAAAGCCTGACTGAACCACTCTATCATTTAACGGTGGTAGTTGATGATCATGAGATGGAAGTGACTCATGTCATACGTGGTCAAGAACATATTGCCAATACGCCACGGCAGATTCTGATCCAAGAGGCCATTGGAGCTTCAAGACCGTTTTATGCCCATTTACCCCTTATTTTAGGCAAAGACAGAGCGAAACTTTCTAAAAGAGACCCGGAAGTGATACCCGCTTTAGAATATAGAGATTTAGGGTATTTACCAGAAGCGATTATAAACTTTATGGCTCTCATTGGGTGGAATCCTGGTGGAGAAACAGAAGTTTTTACCCTGACTGAACTTATAGAAAAATTTAATCTTTATAAAATACAAAAAAGCGGGGGAGTGTTTAATTCTGAAAAACTTGATTGGTTAAATAAAGAACACCTAAAAAAAATGTCGCCCAAAGAAATAGAAAAAAATATTCTAACGTGGTTGCCAGAAAAGATGAGAAATTCTGAGATTACGGCAAAACTTTTTCCAATAATTATTGAACGAATTTCTAAATGGGGCGAGGTTAGAGATATGGCAGAAAGAGGAGAATTAGATTTCTTTTTCGAGCAGCCAAAGATAGATAAGGCAAAACTTGCTTATAAAAATTCTTCGCCGGAAAAAATTGCAAATAATTTAAAATTAGCAATCAAGACTTTGGAAAGTTTGGAAGAAAAAAAATTCACCACCGAGATTATAAAAAACACTCTGATGTTGATAGCCGATAATTTAGAGAGCAGGGGAGAGTTATTGCATCCAGTACGTTATGCCCTATCGGGTAAAGAAAAATCTCCAGACCCCTTTATAATAGCTTCTATAATAGGAAAAAATGAAACTTTGTCCAGATTACAAAAAGCTATTTAATATAATAGTTTTAATAACTCTTTTCTCCACTCCCATTCTTTTTTCTTACGCGCAAACGGCTTTAGATCTGCAAAATCAAATAAACCAAAAAAATTCTGACATAAATAATTTGGAACAAGAGATAGCCACTTATCAATCCCAACTCGATAATTTAGGACAACAAAAAAGTTCTTTAAATAAATCGCTTCAAGAACTTGATTTGACCAGAAAAAAATTAAATGCAGATATTGCCATAACTCAAAAAAAAATTGATAAAACTAATCTAACAATCGAAAGTTTAAGTTTGGACATCGGCAATAGACAGGCAACTATTACAAATAATATAGAATCTATCTCTCTGGGGATTGAAAATATCAATGAATCTGAGCAGAATAACGTACTGGGGGTTTTGTTATCTAATAATGATTTTACAGCAATTTGGAATGATATAGATAACCTAATAACTGTTCGGGAAAGTATCCGAAGAGATATCGCTCAATTAAAACAAATAAAAAGCAATTTAGAGAATGCAAAAAAGGTAACGGTAGACGCCAAGAATGAGCTTACTTCCCTTAAAACTAAGCTTTCTAATCAACAGAAAATAATTGCGCAAAATACTAAAGAAAAAAATCAACTTTTAAAACAAACTAGGAATAATGAGAGCAATTATCAGAAATTATTGAAAAACAGAATTGCCAAGCGAGATGCTTTTGAAAAAGAATTGCGTGATTATGAATCACAACTGCAATTTATTCTCGATCCATCAAAGTTGCCTTCTAGTGGTGTTCTTAGTTGGCCATTAGAAAAAATATACATCACTCAGCTTTTTGGTAAAACTGTTGACTCTAAGCGTCTGTATGCTTCTGGAACACATAATGGAATAGACTTTCGGGCTTCGGTCGGTACTCCGATAATGGCGATGGCCGATGGTACGGTTTTGGGAACAGGAGATACAGATCTAACTTGTTCTGGAGCATCTTTTGGAAAATTTGTATTTATACGATACAATAACGGTCTTTCTAGCACTTTTGGACATCTTTCTTTAATAAAAACGCGCGAAGGAGATCGTGTAAAAAGGGGAGAAATAGTGGGGTATAGTGGCAATACGGGGTATTCCACCGGCCCTCATCTACATGTTTCTCTATACGCCTCAGAAGCTGTTAAAATGACCTCCAAACCCTCTGCCGCTTGTGACGGACGCATTTATACCTTACCGGTGGCGCCAATAAACGCCTATTTAGATGCATTATATTATCTGCCTCCTTATACAATCAATCCATCTGCATTAAAAAATAGTTTATGGTAAAATTTAAGCATTATGATGATAAAAAAAATAAAAAGTAAAGAAAGTGGATTTTTAAAAATAATTATTATTATCATTGTTGCTCTTCTTTTAATGCGTTATTTTGGAATCACAATATCTGGAATTTTAGCTTATTTTCATCTGACTTGGCCGGAAATTATCAATTGGTTCAAACAAGCCCTAGATTGGTTCAAAGATCTATTTAATAGTGTGAAATAACGACCCAAAACATATATTGTGCGACATGTATATAGAATAAAAAATTTTACTTACATGAGTTCGAAAGCTCGTAGCCTGCTTTTTGCGCTTCTCCCCCTGTCGTGAAATAAACCCTATTTCCCAGTTTAATAGTTTTTCCAGCCGAACATCCGATTGAATAATATTTACTTCCCTTATTGGAGGCGAAAAAAAATTTACCGGTTGAATCTGAAATTATTGGAGAATTTTTAGTATTTACTCCTAAAAAATTTTGAGACAAAATAACCCTTGCTTCTTGATTTTTTGTTTCATCTGGATACTCTATTTTTATGCCAAAATTTTCATTTTTCTTAGATAATCTACCCAGCTCAAATGAAACCAAACCCACCAGAATGACAATAATAACTATTAAAATATCTTTCCCCTTTTCGCTCTGTACGATTTGATTCAGCCATTGCTTGATTTTTTCCATATAATTGTTTATACTTTATTTGTTTTAAATTATATCATTAAAAAATCATATGGCACATAGAAAAGCTGGCGGAACCGCCAAAAATTTGAGAGATTCTAACCCGCAATACCTAGGTATTAAACTTTCTGATGATCAAGAGGCCAAACCTGGCTGTATTATCGTCCGTCAGCGCGGTACAGTCATTATGGCAGGCAATAACGTTGGTTTGGGTAAAGATCATACCCTTTTCGCTTTAAAAGACGGTACGGTCAAATTTAGCTCAAGACGTAAAACATCCTTTAACGGCAGAACTATGGTAAAGAAAGTGGCAAATGTAAATTAATCGACTTTTAATTTCTAAATTTTTTCCACTATAAGTTTAAACGAAGATTTCTTGTCTTTAATCGCAATTTGGATTTCAAACTCCCCTATTTCTTTGATTTGTTTTTCTAAAATAATAAATTCTTCTCCAATGTCCGCCTGATTTTGTTTTTTCATCGCTTGGATAATTTCTTTTTTATGAACGGCGGAAAAAAGGTGTCCTTTTTCATTTGTTTTGCTTTTTATTATGATAATCTTGCCTTTTATTTCCTCTAAATTTCTTAAAAGTAAATTTTCTTGCACCTCCTTTTCGATTGCAATTTTTTTCTTATTTACTTCAAGCTCTATTATTGCCTTCGGTGTAGCGATCACCGCTAATCTTCTAGGTAATAAAAAATTCATGGCATAACCGTCCGGCACTTCTTTTAGGTCATATTTCTTCCCCACTCTTGGCACATCTTGTAAAAAAATTACTTTCATATTTGTTTACTGTTTTAACAATAATTCTACCGCTTTATCCAACTGTGGATCTTTTTTTTCACTTATGTCCTTGGGGGTAAACTCCACCACATAGTCTGGCGTCAATCCCTTTTCTGAAATAGAAGTTCCGTTGGGAGTGAGCCATCTTGCGACTGTGATTTTCAAAAGAGTGTCTGGGGTTATTTTTTCTGCTTCTTGCACAGAACCTTTGCCAAAACTCTGACTGCCGACAAGTTTTGCGCGTCCTTGGTCTTGCATAGCGCCAGCGACAATTTCTGATGCCGAAGCAGAACCGTTATCTATCAAAATTACAAATTTTAATTTATCAATAAACATATTGTAACCTTTGCTTCTCAATATCTTTGATTTTTTATTATGGCCGTAGTCTTCAGTCACCACAACCTTTCCACTTGGCAAGAACCAGCTTGATATGTCAACAGCGGCATCTAAATATCCGCCTGGGTTTCCTCGCAAATCAAGTAATAGTTTATCAGTTCCCGATTCGGCAAATTTTTTAATCGCATCACGGAAAAAACTCGCCGAGCTAGCAGAAAAACTGTAAAGTTTTATCACAAAAATACCATCTGGTCGAAATTCTGTATCGAGAGTTGGTATATTGATAATATCTCTTAAAATTTTTACTTCTATCGGATCTTTGTTTCCTTTACGAAAGATGGTAAGTGTTACGGCTGTGCCTTTTTCTCCTCGTATCAATTTGATGGCTTTTTCAATACTTAAGTCAGAAGTGATTGTTTTATCAATCTTCAAAATTTTATCGCCAGGTTTGATATTTGCTCGATAAGCAGGGGTATCTTTAAGTGGGGCAATGACTGTAAGTATATTGTCTTTAATACCAACTTCCATCCCAATTCCAGTAAAATTACCAGCTATTTCATCTTCAAAAGTTTTAGCATCGTCGGGAGTGAAAAACACACTGTATGGATCATTTAAAGAACTTACTAGACCCGAAATAGCCCCATAAACTTTATTTTGGTCAGATATTTTATTTGTCGTTGGATACTTTTCATTGATCATATTCCAGACTTTCCAAAAAGAAGAAAAGTCAGCCTTGGTTGCGACTTGCGTTTCCTTATTGGAAAGACCTATAACTTTATCTATCTCTGGGCGATTGTGGTTGCCTATAGATACACCCAAAATAAAAAAAAGAGCGACAAGAAAGGCGACAGTAAGAATATGTCTTGTTTTTGAAAAATTTTGCATTGATTGTCAAATATTATATTTCTTCTCTATCTTCCCTATTCATAAACTTATTTTCTGAAAAATTATTAAAGGTTTTTTCTTCTTTGACTTTCTTTACCCAAGATTCTTTGTATAATAAAAAACTGACATAAATAAACCCTAGTCCAGAGAGAGTTGTTAAAATATTTTTCAAAGAATATGGAAAACCCAAATATGGCAATACTGCCACCCAAATACCCAGAATTAAAAGTATTCGTACTTTAGACATCTGTGCATTATATTTCATAAATACCTAAAATGCAAATCTATAATCATAAGTTCATCTAAAATATTCTGGTGTATTTACAGACATCCAGCCTAGAAGTTCTCGCATAATGGAAGAGGCGCCGATGCTATTGGTAGAAGGACCGGCCTCCATCATTATCGTAAAAGCGTATTTGGGGGTTTCGTAAGGGAAAAAACCGATCACCCAAGAATTTACTTTGTTTTTGGCTACTCCGAGCTGGGCGGTACCAGTTTTAACTGCAATTTGCACATATGGCACATTGAGCAAAGTGGCAGTGCCGTTTGTGACCGCTTGCCTCATTCCCTCGTGGATTACCTTAAAATATTCTTTTGGTAAATCTATCATCTTAAATTGATTTTCTTTTTCAATATCGTTCAATATTAAATGCGGAGTTAAAAGTTTGCCATTATTGGCAATAGCGGAAACAGCTCGAGTCATTTCGATCGGAGTGACTTGAAATCCATATTGTCCGATAACCGTATTATAAGTGTCTCCAGTGCGCCAAGGATCCCCCTTAAAGTTCGCCAGTTTCCATTCCGGACTCGGAATTATACCTTCTATTTCATCCGGCAAGTCAATTCCAGTTTTATCTCCAAAACCAAAAAGCCTGGCATATTTTCCAATATTGGCAATCCCCAGTCCTTTTTGATTTTCAAATCCCCCTCCGATTTCATAAAAATAAACGTCTGAGGAAACAGCCAGCGCTTCGACCATATTTGTCCAGCCATTTGCTCGCCAATCTTTAAAGATAGTTTTTTGATCTTTAAAATAAGGATTCGGAATTGAAATAGAACCAGTTGAAAGAATTTTCTTATATTGATCAATCACTCCTTCAGCTAGAGCTCCTAAACCTAAAAAAGGCTTGACAATTGAACCTGGAGTATAAAGTCCTGAAACCGTTCGATCAAAAAGGGGTTTTCTTTGGTCCGTGAGATAGTCATTAATCTTGCTTGAGTCTTTACCGAGCGAAAGAATCTCAGAATTATATTCTGGAAAGCTGGTAGAAGTTATAACTTCTCCCTTCTCAACATCCATTATAACCCCTGCCCCACCGGTGAAATTATTACTCTCCGATAAATTTTTAATGAAAGTCGATAATTTAATTTGGATTCGTGAATCAATGCTTGTCATTAAATCACTTCCTCGTTTAGGGGTATTAATGATATTTTCTGAATTCACTTTTCCTAAAGCGTTGGTTTCTATAATTTTCGATCCATTTTCTCCTTTTATTTTATCTTGATATACTTTTTCGAGTCCATCTTTACCGATAAATTCATTTTGCCAAAAGTTTCCTTCTTTATCCTTGGCTGGATAGCTCACATAACCTAGCACATGTGAAAATCCAGGTGATATGTACATACGCGTATAAAGAGCGGATGAATCATCAGTTTTTTTATTCCAAGCCAATTCCCGTCCATTTCGGTCATAAATTATCCCTCTTTCTGTAAAAATATTCACTTTTTCCAGAATATTATTTTCACTTCTCTTTCTATAGCTGGCTCCATTTTCAATTTGGAGGTATATTAACCGAATCCCGAATATAATTATTATTAAGAGAAAAAAAATACGGAGAAAATTAATATTTTTTTTAGAAATTGTTTTTTCTATCCGACCTTCAAATTGTTGACGATCAAAATTTTGTAAATTTTTTGAATCAAGAAAAATTTCATCTGGTTCCACAAACGTATTTTTGATTTTTTTTCTAAATTTTAGGAAAGTCATTTATTTTTATTTTAAGCGAAATCTCAATTTCTTTTTTAATAATTCTAAAATTATAAAACAGATCAGTGTGAAAATGAAGGAGACCCCGAGCATATTAAAAAGCTTTGGTTCTTCTACTCCATAAAGCAAATCGGACAAAAAAAATAAAAAGATTGCTTCTAAAAAAAACGGAAAATAGGCCATACCAGCTAATGCCAAAATAACAGATATCCAAAAAGGCATAAAAAGCACTGATAACAACAATATAATAGAAGCCAAAATTCGCAGGACCATTTCCTTATATTACCTTGAAGCAAGTTTGGAAGCCAGACCCGTATAATTTTCTGGAGTAATCTTTAATAATTCTTTTTTTATTTTAGCGCTAACTTCTAAAGTGTCAATAAATTTATGAATGTCTAAAAGTGTAATTTGTTTGCCACGAGTTAATTCTTTTAATTTTTCATACGGCATTTTTACGCCCTCGCGCCGCAAAATAGTCTGGATGGCTTCAGTAATTACTTCTGGATGATTCATTAAATCTTCTTTTATTTTTGTTTTATTTACGCTAATTTGACCCAACCCCTTAAATAAATAATTGTAAGCGACCAAACAATGACTGAACGCAACACCAAAGTTTCTCTCTACTGTAGAATCGGAAAGATCCCGCTGAAGTCTTGAAATTGGCAATTTGCGGGTAAAAAATTCAAACATCGCATTGGCCATTCCCAAATTCCCCTCGCTATTTTCAAATTTAATGGGATTAATTTTATGTGGCATAGTGCTACTACCCACTGCGCCATCAACTGGTTTTTGTCCAACCCATTCGTCAGAGATATATCTCCACATATCTTGATTAAAATCAAGCAAAATAGTATTTATTCTTCTTAAGATGTCAAAAATAGCCACATAGCTGTCGTGACACTCTATCTGGGTGGTAATTAAATTAGCCTCAAGTTTTTGCGCGCGATTTTTATTAAAACTTTCAATAAATTCCTTACTAAATTTTGGCCAATCTATGCTTGGATATGCGACGACATGGGCATTCCAGTTTCCGGTGGCGCCATTTAATTTCGCCTGAATTTTTATATTTTTGAGATCTTCAAGATTTTTTTTGATTCTAGATACAAATACTTTTAGTTCTTTGCCAAAAGTGGTGGGACTAGCGCTTTGTCCATGGGTTCGAGCGAGCATAGGCAAATTCTTGTATTTCTTTGCCAGAGCATCTAGTTCTGAGACTATCTTTTTAATTTTAGGTATCAAAACATGCTCTAGTGAATCAGACAACATAAGCGCGTAGGCAATGTTGTTTGTATCTTCTGACGTGATCGCAAAATGAACCCATTCTAGGCTGTCTTTAAGGGATGTTTTTAAAAAATTATCTTTTATAAAATATTCTACCGCTTTTACATCGTGATCTGTCGCCTGGATATTCTTATAGCCCTTTAGTTCTATATCGGAAATAATTTGCGCTTCTTTTTCTGACAAATCATACAAAGATCTAATCATCTGTCTTTCATTCTCGGAAATTTTTCTCATTAATTTTAAACCCGAAAAAGCAATAAAATATTCTCCCTCAACAATAATTCGATATTTCATTAAAGCAGATTCGCTCCAATAAGGAATCAAATCCTCTGTATATTTTTCATAACGTCCATCTATAGGAGAAATTGAATTTAAGGACATTTATATTTTAGATAAATTATTGGTAATGCGTTTTATGATTGGTTGTGAAAAATCGTGTTTAAAAATCTTTCCAGTTATTATCTCATATATTTCAATATATCGGCGAGAAAGTTCCGCCACTAACTCTGGCGGAGCAGGAGGTATTACTGCATCTTTGTAAGGATCGCAATGTTCTTTAAACCAAAGACGTAAAAATTCTTTGTCAAAGTACTCTGGCTCTTCTCCTTTGTTAAAACGCTCATTATAACTATTAGTTTTCCAATAGCGAGATGAATCGGGCGTATGAATTTCATCAATCAGTATTAATTCGTTGTTTTTATCTAATCCAAACTCATATTTTGTATCCACTAAAATCAATCCACGCTTCGCTGAAATTTCTTGTCCTCTTTTAAAAAGACGAAGAGAAGTTTCAGCCACTTTTTGCCACAACTCCTTCGACATAAATCCTTCTGAAATTATTTCTTTAGAGGTTAAAGGTCGATCATGCTTATCTGATTTAGTGGTAGGTGTTAATACAATTTGCTCTAGTTTTTGATTTTTTCGCATACCATCTGGTAAAATAAAATCGCTAAAATCTCTTTTGCCATCTTTATAATGGGTCCAAAGAGAAGTGGCTGTGGAACCTGTTAGGTAAGCCCGAGGAACAACTTCAACATTAAGCGGTTTGCATTTTCGGGCCAATAACACATTCGGGTCAGGAGATTTCAAAACATGATTTTTGATTATATCTTTGGTTTTTTTAAACCAAAATAAGCTGATTTGATTAAGTATTTCTCCCTTGAAAGGTATAGAGGCGATATTTCTATCAAAGGAAGAGTGTCTGTCGGTAGAAATAAGAGTGATGTGATCCTTGGCCACATAAACATCCCGCACTTTGCCAATTTTTTTTTCGCCAAGTTTTGGAAAATTTGTCTCAGTCAAAACATTATTTATATTTTCTTTTATTTTTTTTATTTCCATAATTTTATTTTAAAATAACTTCCCCTTTTCCTTTAATAATTTTACCTATTTCATAGGTAACTATGCCGAATTTTTTGAGATGTTTTTTTGCTTTATCTGCAAAATTTTTTCTAACTACCATAGTTATACCCACTCCCATATTAAATGTTCTAAACATATCATTATCTTCTAAATTACCAAATTTTTTCAAAACTTTAAAAATGTTTAAAACTTTTATTTTACTTATATCAATAACCGCATTTAATTTTTTTGGTAAAATTCTATTAAGATTTTCCTTTAGGCCACCTCCTGTTATATGTGCCAATCCCACTAATTCTTTGTTTCTAAATAAATCTTTTAAGCTATTATAATAGCATCGGTGTGGTATTAATATGTTTTTTAAAAAAGATTTTCCGTCTATTTTTTCATTAAGAATTTTTGGGTTTTGCTCCATTATTTTTCTAACCAATGAAATACCATTAGTATGTATGCCACTTGAGGCAAGGGCAAGCACTGTGTCCCCTTCTTTTATTTTTGAGCCATCTATAATTTTATTTTTTTCCACCACGCCCACAATACTCGCTGTGAGTATATAAGTTCCAGCTTCCACAACCCCCGGCTGTTCCGAAGTTTCTCCTCCGGTTAAGATACATCCATTTTTCTTACAAGCCTTAGATAAAAAAGAAATTATTTTTAGAATTATATCTTTTTCCATTTTTCCACAAACAATACAATCCTGCACGGAAAGTGGTTTGGCTCCCATCACGATAGCGTCATTTATTAAGTGCCCAACTAAGTCATAGCAAATCGTTTTAATGCTATTGTTTTCTAATGCTAACTTTTGTTTAGAACCGGGTTCTTCTGTTTTAAATACCAAAACTGGATGTTTGTATTCAGGAAAAGCGCCATCATAGAGTGTCGCAAAAGCTCCAATTTTATTAAACACACGAGTATTCTTACTATTTAGAATTTTAGCCATTTGGCTTTTTGTAGCATTAGCAATATTAATATTAACTCCTGAAGTTTTATACGATAATTTTTGCATTTTTATTCTCCAAGTATTTTTTAAATCCAATTTTTAAAAGTTTTTCACCTTTGGCTTTCGTTTCGCCACTCATTTTTTGTTTATAAGCAACTAATTTATCTTCTAAGTTTTTGTCATAAAGAGCCAGCATCTGAACAGCTAAAAGTCCAGCATTCTTTGAAGCGTTTATTCCGACAGTCGCAACTGGCACTCCGGGAGGCATACAGACGGTAGAAAGAAGCGAATCAAGTCCATTTAAATTTTTTGTTTTAATTGGTATCCCAATGACCGGTAAAGTTGTGAATGAGGCTACTACACCTGCCAAATGCGCTGCCCCGCCTGCGCCCGCGATTATAATTTTTATTCCACGATCTTTGGCGCGAGTTACATATTTATTTACAATTTCAGGTGAACGATGCGCTGAAGCGACGGTAATCTCATAGGAGACACCGAAATTCTCTAACACTTTCACCGCTTCAGTTGCTACTTCTAAATCTGAATCGGAGCCAATAATCACAACTACTTTCGGGTTTTTTACCATAAATTCATCTTATCATTATTTTTATATAAAACAAATTAAAGAAGTTTGATTAATGTTTAAAATGTCGAAAGCTGGTTATCACCATGGCAATGTTATATTTATTAGCCATATCAATTGATGCTTGATCGTTCTTTGAACCTCCGGTATGAATAACGGCGCTGACACCCGCTTTAGCGGCCAATTCCACACAATCTGGAAATGGAAAGAATGCTTCAGAAGAAAGCACCGCGCCTCTAAGCGAAAATCCCAACTTTTCCGCTTTATTGATTGCTTGCTTTAGCGCATCAATCCTTGACGTCTGTCCGCAACCCATAGAGAGAAGCGTGCCATCTTTTACCAGCGCAACAGAATTAGATTTTAAATGTTTTGTTACGACGGCAGCTACAAGTAAATCTTTTTTTTCTTTTTTATTTGGTTCACGTTTGGTGGTTACTTTCAAATCTGTTTCACTTTCTACCTGAGTATCTCTCTGCTGTGAAAGAATTCCAGTAAAACAAGTACGCATTTGTTTGGTTGGAAGAACCGGACTTTTCCATCTTAAAATCCGGCAATCTTTTTTTTCCATTAGTATATCCAAAGCTTCCTTGGAAAAGTCTGGGGCAATAATCACTTCGATAAAAAGTTTCTGTTCTTTAAGGAGAGCCGCAATATCTTCATTTATGGTTCTATTAGCTGCAAGTATCCCGCCAAAAGCCGAAACAGGATCTCCTTTATAAGCGGCTCGATAAGCCTCCAGAAGATTTCCCTCTTCTCTGACCGCCAGACCGCAAGCATTCATATGTTTGATAATGGCAAAAGCGGGATCTTTAAAATCTTTCACCAAAAGAATAGCGGCTTCTGTATCTATGAGATTATTGTAAGAAAGTTCTTTTCCGTGAAGTTGCGTAAAGCTTTCTTCCAGATTACCTATAAATTCAGCTTTTTGGTGCGGATTCTCTCCATAACGCAATGGCGTACTTTGAAAATACCCACGAATAGTATTATCATAAACGCTTGTGATTTCAAATGCGTCTCCCGCGAATTTTTTACGTTCTGCCAAACTAGTTTCATTGCCATTTTTTAATATCAAGGAGAGTCCTTGATATTGACGTTTAGAAGAAATAACCACCACATCATTAAAATTTTTGGCCGCCGCGCGAATGAGAGCGACTCCGCCAATATCAATTTTCTCAATAATGTCTTCTTCATTTGCGCTACGGATAAGCGTTTCAGCAAACGGATAAAGGTCCACAATTACTAAATCAATGTCTTCTATCTGGTGTTGTGTTTTTTCTTTTTGATCGGCCAGATTGTTTCGACGATTTAAAATACCGCCAAAAATTTGCGGTTGAAGTGTTTTTACCCTGCCCCCAAATAGAGATGGATAATTTGTGATTGTTTCCACTTCAATTACAGGAATTTTTAATTTACGAATAAACTCGGCCGTGCCGCCGGTCGAAATAATTTTCACATTATGTTTAGCAAGCAGTTTGATAATTTCGTCGAGTCCCCTTTTATCAAAAACTGAAATAAGCGCGCTTTTAATTTTTTTCATCAAGAGCATTTTAACACAATATTATTTTTACTCAAATTCAGTGGTGGCTGGAGGTTTGGGAGTCATATCAAAAAATACCCGAACGATATTTTTATGTTTGGTGAGAGCGCTCGTGATTTCGTTTATAACGACAGGCGGAAAATGGTAACCTTGAGCAGTCATAAAATCGACTGTTTGCACCGCGCGCACAGCTAGAGAGTGACCATAGACACGTTTGTCTCCTTTCACTCCAACCGAATTGACACCAAGCAAAGCGACAATGAGTTGGGAAATATCTTTAGTAAGATTATATTTTTTAAGAATGTCGGCGACAGTTTTATCCGCCTTCCGCACCAATTCAATATTTTCTTTTGAGACTGGCGTACCCACCACTCGCAGATATAGCCCTGGACCAGGAAAAGGACTGCGCTCAAATACGGCTCTCGGAAGATTGAGCGCTTGGGCAAGTTCTCGGACTTCGTATTTAAACAAATTTCGGAGTGGATGTAAATCATTTACTTTCCAAGAGAGATCCACATTATGGTGCGTTTTAATCATGGCTGACTCTCCTATCTTGCCGCTCTCTATCAGATCGGTCGCCAAAGTCCCCTGCATAATGAAGCCAGCATTGTATTTTGCTATTTGTTTTTCAAATATTCTTTTATATACAGTACGGAATTGCGCGCGTTTTTTTTCTCCGTCAATTGTTCTAGAGATGTTTTTTATAAATTCTGCACCTGCTTTTATTAGCCTAAAATTTTTTCTGGTATTTTTCCCTAGAGCACTTTGGGTATTGGCTTTTAATTCCGTAAGTTCATCCGCTCGCAGTCCGCCCGTGTCTATCGCCACACAAATAAGTCTCTCGCCTAAAACCGGAGCTAGAATGGCAGCCAAGGTGGTAGAATCTACTCCGCCAGAAACACCCAAAATTAAATTTTGTTTTTTTGCCACCTTGACAATATCCAAGACCTCTTTCTGAATTTGGTGAATCAAGTTAATAGGATCCCAATCTTTTTCACAACCTGAAATGTTTAGAAAATTTTTCAATATTTTTTTACCTTCTTTTGTCTCAACAACTTCCGGATGAAATTGAATTCCTAATACACGATTAATTTTATCACTCATCGCGGCTAAACCCGTTGAGGTAGCGATAGAAATAAAACCTTTAGGAAGCGCGGTAACCGTATCGCCATGACTTGCCCAAACTACTGTTTTATTTCCAACCCCGCTCCAAAGCAAATGTGTTGTGTCCAAGATCACCTCCGTAGGCCCATATTCACGATGTAAAAGCGGTTTCTCCACCAGACCGCCAAGCTTGTGGGCCAGAAGTTGCATACCATAACAAACACCCAAAATAACATATTTTTTGCCGGTAATGTCAAGCGATTTAGGAAGTTCTGGCGACCCTTTGTCATGCACGCTCCAATTACTACCAGAAAGAATAACCGCTTTGGGGATATTATTCTTTAACCATTCATCAACCTTTTTTGAGGGCAATACAACACTGCGTACGCCAAGCTCGCGCAAAGTTCTGCTTATAACAAGGGTATATTGTGATCCGTAATCCACGATAAGAATTTGAATACTATTCATAATGTGCTATATTATACACAATATATTATGGCTTCGAAAGTAAAAAAAACAAAAATAGAAAATTTTGAAGAAGGTCTGACTTATGATGACGTTTTGCTGGTACCTCAATATTCGGAGGTTTTGCCTCGGGATGTTGATATAACTTCCTACCTAACTAAAAAAATAAAACTTAATGTTCCGATTATTTCGGCCGCGATGGATACTGTCACCGAAGGAGCGATGGCGATCGCGATGGCGCAAGAAGGCGGGATTGGAATTCTTCACAAAAATATGAGTATTGAAAAACAGGCAGTCGAAGTGCGCAAAGTGAAGCGTTCGGAAAGTGGAATAATTCAAGACCCCATCACCTTATCCGAGACAGCGTTGGTGAAAGAAGCGTTGCGAATTATGCAAGAAAATAAAATCGGTGGTATCCCAATCATTGATAAAAATAGGCAATTGAAGGGAATTATAACCAACCGCGATTTAAGATTTCAGAAAAATCCAGAAATACCGGTTGGACAAATAATGACAAAAATAAATTTAATAACTGGTAGCTTGGATACAGATTTAGTCGAGGCGGAAAAAATACTTAGAAAACATAAGGTAGAAAAATTACCATTGGTTGATAAACAAAATAAACTTATTGGTCTCATCACTTATAAAGATATAATGAAAGTAAAATCTCGCCCAAAATCTTCCCGAGATAGCTTGGGTCGCTTGCGAGTGGGCGCCGCGGTAGGTGTAACAAGTGATACTCTCAAAAGAATAAAGATACTTACCCAGAATGGCGTTGATGTGATAGTGATTGATACGGCCCATGGTCATTCCAAAGGAGTGATCGAAATGTTGAAGAAAATAAAAAAAGAATTTTTGAAATTAGAAGTTATCGTCGGAAATATTGTTACCGGAGAGGCGGCTCGTGATTTAGTGAAAGCTGGAGCGGATGCTATAAAAGTGGGTATTGGACCAGGGTCAATTTGCACTACCCGAGTGATTGCCGGTATCGGTTTTCCCCAATTTTCGGCTGTATATGAAGTGGCAAAAGCTATTCTTGGCTCAAATGTGCCGATTATTGCCGATGGAGGAATTCGATACACTGGAGATATAGGAAAGGCGCTAGCGGCCGGGGCAAGTTCGATTATGGCCGGTTCCCTTTTTGCGGGGGTTGAAGAATCTCCAGGTGAAACAATAATTTTAGAGGCTAGAAAATATAAAACTTATCGCGGTATGGGTTCCATTGAAGCGATGCAGCTTGGCTCCAAAGACAGATATTTCCAAGATATGGAAGATGACATCAAAAAATTTGTGCCGGAAGGAATCGTAGGCAGAGTTTCTTTTAAAGGTGGGCTGTCCGAGGTGCTTTATCAACTCGTGGGAGGACTGCGGGCCGGGATGGGATATTGCGGAGCCAAAGATATCAAAACCCTACAGAAGAAAGCAAAGTTTGTTAGAATTACGCAATTTGGCATAGAAGAGAGTCACCCCCACGATGTTATAATTACCAAAGAAGCTCCTAATTACAGTTTAGAAAAATAAATAAAATGACTCAAAAAAAAGGATTTATTGATGTAGTTGTCGGTTTACAATGGGGAGACGAGGGAAAAGGAAAAAATATAGATGAACTTCTTTCAAGGGGATCTTATTCGGCCGTTGCGCGTTTCCAAGGTGGGGCAAATGCGGGACACACTATCAAGCTGAGAGATGTTACTTTTATTGGTCATATTATCCCCTCAGGTTGCCTGCAAAAAAACATAGAACTGTTTGTTGGCAATGGAGTGGTGATCGATACCGTATCTTTAATTAAAGAGATAAAACAACTTAAAGATTTAGGTTTTGATGTTAAAGCTCGCCTTTATATTTCCAATCGGGCAAAATTAGTTTCGTATCTGCATCCATTTTTAGATCAAGCGGATGAGCATCGGAGAAATAAATTGGGAACAAAAATAGGCACCACTTTCAGAGGCATCGGTCCAGCTTATAGTGATGTCCGAGCCAGAAGAGCGCTTTTAATTGGCGACGTATTGTCACCAGACTTTAAAGAAAAAGAGTCCACTCTTTCAGAATTTCATATGAACTTTTTGAATATGTACAAAGAGAAATATGGTTTTGAAATTGATCTCGAAAAAATAAATGAAGCCAAAGAAAAATGGCGAGAAGCTGTAAAAGAACTCAAAAAACTGCAGATTTGCGATTTATCGTTTTTGATCCAAAAAAGATTGAGAGAGGGGAAAAATATTTTAGCCGAGGGCGCGCAGGCCGTTATGCTTGATATCGATTTCGGAGATTATCCCAATGTGACTGGTTCAAACACTCTGCCAGCCAACGTTTGTCTGGGCCTGGGCGTGCCTCATAATTATCTACGAGACATATATGGCGTCATTAAAGCCTACACCACTAAAGTAGGTGGTGGAAATTTCCCAGCCAGAATGGAAGATCAGGCTCTTGAAAAACTTTTTCAAGAGGCGGGTAATGAATTTGGAGCCACGACTGGACGACCTCGAATGTGTGGCTGGCTTGATTTGTTCGCGCTTCGTTATGCGATTAGCCTTTCGGGTGCTAATAAAATTTTCATAAACAAAGCCGATATTTGTTTGAGTAATAAAATAAAAGTTGTAATTGGGTATAAACAGGGGAAAAAAATCTTAGAAGAATTTCCACTTTATTTGAATAAGGTAACGGAGGTGGTAAAAGAAGAAATACCGGGCTGGGGTAAAGCTAATTATGGAGTTAAAAATAAACAAAAAGTTTCCAAAGAGCTTTCTTCTTATCTAAAATATATAAAAAATAAACTTTCTGACCTGAGTGTGAAAATTGCATCGGTTGGCACCGGTCCAGATCGAAATCATTTTTTTAATTGGGATGATTAAGCAACCTTCATCTTTATAATTATAAATTTGGAAGAACCGGCGGATTGGGAGAGTCTGGCAAGATAAGTTTAGAAACAGCCGCCATCAAACTCTTTGTTTTGTTCTTTTCATTCTCTAAAAGCTTTTGAGTCTTGCTAAGCTCCGTCTTAGTTTCTTCGGCTAAATGCAAAGCCTCGTTCATCTTATTTTCAATATCAACAACTTGCGCTCTCGCATCGTCAAATTTTTTCTTTAAAATTGCCTCTTTTTCTTTAAACTGAGCTGATAAATCGTTTAGTTTTCTTTCAAACCCAGCTTCTTTCTCATTCAGAAGTATTGCTATCTTTTTATTTTCTTCCTCGCTTTTTTCTCGTTTAAACTTCTCGGCTACAAAAAGTTCTTGTTCCGCAATTAATTCCGCCTTGGTTCCTTTAGTTAAAACTAGCGCGTCATTTAATTTATTTTCAGTCGAAGCAATCTTTTCTTCCAGAGAAACCAAGGATCCTTTGAGAGTTGTTTCTTTTCCTTTAAGTATTTCAATGTTATCCAAAGCTTTTTCGGTAGCTACTTCTTTTTCTCTGAGAGAAACATAGTATTTTTTGTTTTCTTCCTCTAGCTCTTTAAATTTATCTTTCTGGGACGTCAAAAGTTCTTGTTGCCTAATTAACTGTGTCTTGTTTTCTTCAAGCAGGTGTTCGGTTTCAGATAGTTTCTTTTTATATTCAGCGATTTTTTCGTCGTCATTTCCAAGTTCTCTCTCTAATGATAATTGAGTGTCTCTAAGTTCTTTTTTAAGATTTGATTCTATTTCTTTTAAGGAGGCAAGGGTGTTTTGATATTCGCCGAAAGCTTGTTCACGCTTTGCTTTTTCTGTCAGAAGCAAGTTTTCTTGATACATCAACTGCGCTTTGCTTTCTTCAAGCAGGTGTTCGGTCTCAGTCAATTTCATATTCGTAGAGACAATCCCTTTTTTAGCTTCTCGAAGCTCTTGTTCTAAGGCTGTTCTAACATCCTCTAATTCTTTTTTAAGATTTGATTCTTTTTCTTTTAAATTAGCTAGAGAATTCCGACCCTCTTCTTCAGTCTGCTCACGCTTTGCTTTTTCTATCACGAGTAAATTCTCTTGGTACACCAACTGAGACTTTATCCCTTCCAATAAATGTTCCATATCCAATAATTTCTTCTGCGCAGTTAGAGCCTGCGTTTTTATATTCTCCAGTTCTTGATTAGAACTAATCTCTTTCCCTTTAAAGAGATTAGTTCTCTTGGTTATTTCTTCTTCATATAAATTGGTTAATTTTTTGTTTTCTTCTAAGGATTGATCTTTTTTTGTTTTTTCTGCCAAGAGCAAGTTTTGTTGATAAATTAATTCAGATTTAGTTGTTTCAACTAAACGCTCAGTATTTATTAATTTTTTCTTTATTTCTATAATTTGATCTTGATTTTTTTTATCAATTTCCGCCTCATTACGCAATTGAAGGCGCAGTAACATAATAGAATGCCAAGCGCGAAAGACGATAAAACAAATAATGGCAATAATTAGCAGAAGTAAGGCCATAATTGAAACATTGATGGTAAAAAATTTTAATCCTCGAAGAAATCCAGGCGAGAAGAAAGAAAAGAAATCTTTTTCAGCCACGTTGGCGGGAGCGATAGGAGGAGAAACTACAGCAACAGGAAAAGGAAGAATTTTGGGTGAATTTGTTTTTTCCGTTACTTTGGGTTGAGTTATTTCTTTGTTTTTAATTCCGCCTTGATTTACTAATGTAAATTGCGCGCTATTGAGGCTACTTAAAATATTGGTGCCTAAACCATCATTGGCCAAAATCGAACCTGAAGAAAAAACAACCGCTCCATTGCCTGCTTTTGCAACTTTAAAATTTATCTTCAGCACTTTGCCAGCCGAGCCGGAAAAACCAGGAGTTAAAACCACGCCACTCATTGACACTTTGCCAGTATTATTAAAAAAGGTTGGCTCTTCGATCCATAAACTAATAATAGAACTCTCTTTAGATACTGAGGTCACTTGCAATTTGTCGGTCGGAAAAGACACAATGCTATCTATCGCATTTAAGGCTTGATTAGCGCTATTAGCGATAATTGAAACAGAGAAAGTCTCTCCGACAACATACGTGCCTGAAGAGGGACTGAGACTAAGCGTAGCAGCCGAAACGTGACCAACAACAGAAAAAAATCCACCGGCTATGAAAAACAGCAACCAGACGCGCGCAAGCAAAAAGTTTTTAATTTTTTTTTCACTTATCATTGTGAAAGGAAACCCATTTTCTCTTTAAAAAAAGAAGCATGAAACAAACCAATACAATTATAACCCAAAATCCTGCTGATTGATAGAACTTGTGTGGATATAAAGGGGAAAGAGTTTCCAGTCTAACATTTTGAGCCTGATCGAAAACTCTGATAAAAATAAAACTGCGCAATGCTTGATCAATAAGCGGATAAGGACTCTCTGTTTTTATCCACGCATTATCTTTTATAGATTTATTTTTTGATTCTTGTATTTCATAGTGGTCAATCCCGGACTGTTTATCGTTAGTGGTAAAAACTAGAAAATATTTTCCAGTAAAAAGATCAGGATTACTGCCAATAAGCGGGGTAAAACTCTCCGGCGGTTCTTTATCATTTTTCGGATCAAGTTCCTGTAAAAGTTTCCCCGAGGCTAAGGTAGGACTCGAGGATTTAGCCGTAACTGTAATTGAACCTTTTTCTAATTTTAAGTCGCTCGAAGTACCAGCCCCGTCATCCTTTAAAGCCAGAGCTTTTTGTATCCCGAACTCCGCCTTTCCTTCTTTAAGAGCTTTAAAAACCACAGAAAAAAGAAGGTTGCGACTATTCGAACCAAAACCTCCCGGTGTAACACCAGAAAAAGAAATAACTCCATCCCTGCCTAAATGAGGTTTTTCCGGCCAAAAATTTAAAATAGAATTGCTATAATTAATATTATAGACACTTAGCAAATCATTCGGAAAAATTAATTCCCCTTCGGCCGCGTTAATTCTATCTTCTTCAGTAGCAAGATAAAGATTGATTTTTACCAACTCGTCTTTTTGCACGATGCTGCTTGAGGGCTCAAAAATCATCTTTGAGGCTCTACCAATGTTCGGCGCAAAAAAGATTATTAAAAGCAAAAAGAAAAAATATTTTATTTTCATAAATGAATGTTACATTGTCCAATAATAAGCCATAATGCTAAAATCAATTATATCCACTTTGCCATCATGATTCAAATCGACTTTTGGTGGTGGTAAAGCTTTTTTATACCAAAAGGCTAAAATTGAATAATCAATCAAATTTACCCGACAATCATTATTTAAATCAGCTATAGAATTGCATAATCCTTCTATTGCCGAAGAGGTTAAAACTGTTTTAACGCCAACCTTAAAAGCAATACTTCGGCCGAAAGGACTAATCTCCCCAACTTTCGAGGCCTTTGATTTAGTTAAATGGGCGCCAAGCTCAAGCACACTGGTGTCAAAATTGTAAACATAGCCCCCGTGTTTATCAGTGGCAGTACTTACAAATTTTTCCGAATCCGAGTTAACGGAAATAACCACTTGTCCTTCTGGCACACTTTGACCAAGAATGGTAACATTGTCTCCTTGTTTAACTTCCGTCTTATCAACTGAAATCGTGGGAGCGATAAAAATACCGCTAATCTCCGTAACTGCGCCAAAAGTAAGAGTAATCGGAAAAGTAAGCAAAGTTGACCTTCGACCGACTCCATCTTCAGCGTACACTAAAAAGATAAAATCTCCCGCAGAAAGACCGGTTAAAGTTATTTTAAATTGAGCGTCTCCGCTAGCCAGGGTGGAAGCGGCAATCTGACCGTCTTTAAGGAGAAATACTTTACTGCCGGGATAGGCCATACCAGAAAAAATAGCCCCAGTATTACTTATATATGTATATCCGCCCCCGCCTCCACCACCCGAAGAGGGTGGCGTTACTGATGATGCCGGAGTCGTGCTTACTTCAGCTGACTCACTTAACAAAAGTCCGGCCGCAAAAGAGCGAACTTTGAAAAAATATGGCGTGCCGTTTATTAGAGATGTTTTAGTATAAGTCAAAACATTGCCGACAGACGTGTATGTAAAAGTGCCACCAGAGCTTGCGCTCACGCCAACGCTATAACTTGTTATATTAGCTAAAATTCCAGTGGCCGCTGTCCAGCTGAGAACCGCTTGAGCATCTCCGGGTGTAGCCGAAACAACTGGTGAAGTTGCTGTTGGAAAATATAAAAATCCGGTATTTTGGGCAAAGCTACCGCTAGTGCTAATACCTTGCGTCAGTTGCGAGGTGGTTGATAAGTATTGAAAATTAGATGATGAAGATTCTCCTCCATTTATAATGTTAATCGGATTTTCCAGTTGAAAATTCGTGCTGGTGAAATCAGCCTGCGCCACAGAAAAAATAACAACAAGAATCAGAATAAAAATTAAAATGCGAAAAATTTTCATTTACCCTTCAAGTATAACCTAGAGTGAAATTTATGTAAAATCTAAGTCTTGTCCAACGCAAGATTACACTTCATGACCCACTGTATTTTAGATAATTGTTGTTATTTTTTCATACATCATAGGTAAGGCAGATTCTTTTATCCGAAACTTTGTTCCATGATTATGTCCTGTCCGGGCGTCAAAATCTACAAGCACTTTACCTTCTTCTAATGCTTTCAAAAATCCTTCAAAGGAAAATTTTTGTAGCATAGTAACTTTTGTGTATTTGTAATGTTCTTTTCCTCTAATCTTTTTTACTTCTGCTTGAACATAAAAACTGTTTAGTAATTTTGTTCCCGCTTTATGTTCAAGATCATAAAAGCCCCAGTATGGTTGTGGGTCTAGTTCTTTTAAACCCACACGTTGCTTTACTGACTTAAGCCAAGCCTTATGCCGTATATCTACAGACAAAGCATCAAAGGAAATTATTATTTTCTTTTCTACACGATCAATTTTAACTATGAAACCACGATCACTTCTTGATAGTCCTTGGATAGTCTGCCTGAAACTCATTTCTCCTTTTCCATATTTTTTACCATCTTCTTTATGAGCCCAGCCGTATTTAGGTAGAAGAACCTTTGGAACAAACCCAATAGCACGAGGTGAGGGTTCAATATGAAATAAGGTACATAAAGAACCGGAATCAACTCTTTGGGTTTTTAATTCCCATTCGGCTGCATTCGGAATAGGTAAATTAT
>JBBTYD010000021.1:7639-32251 GCA_038061925.1 Patescibacteria group bacterium | reverse complement strand
TAGGGCTCCAGACAGCGCTGGTGACAAATATTGGCAATGACCGAGAAGGGGAAGATTGTTTATCCGCGCTGATAAGAGAAAAAATAAACACTAGTTTTGTAAAGGTTAATAAAGGCGTTAAAACAAACTATCATTACGTGTTGTGGTACGGTCCTGAACGTACTATTTTGATCAAACATGAAAATTATCCATACTTTATGCCCGAGGTGGGTAATCCAAAATGGATTTACTTCAGTTCCGTCAATGAAACAGCTTTTCCTTTTCATAATGAACTAGTTGATTATTTAGATGACCATCGAGACATCCAACTTGCTTTTCAACCGGGCAAATTTGAAATAAAATTAGGTAAAGAAAAATTAAATCGTTTATATAAAAAGGCAAAAATATTTTTTTGTAACGTCGAAGAAGCGGAAAAAATTCTCAGCCTGGAAAAATCAGAGATTAAAGAACTATTAAAAAAAATATATGAGCTCGGACCCGAAACGGTGGTTATTACTGATGGACCGAAAGGCGCGTACGCATATGATGGAAATAATATGTATTTTATTAAATCATATCCTGATCCAAAAACTCCATATAATCGCACCGGCGCGGGAGATGCTTTTTCTTCAACGGTAGTATCGGCAATTATTTTAGGTAAAACTTTGGAAGAGGCCCTGGCTTGGGGGGGAATCAATGCCATGTCCGTAGTTCAGCAAGTCGGCGCGCAAAAAGGACTTCTCTCCCGCGAGAAAATTGAAGAATATCTAAAAAACGCGCCGAAGGATTACGTCGCTAGAAAAATTTAGAAAAATTATTTTTCTAAATTTTTCTAGCAAGCGTTTTCCGCACTGCTTCTTTGATAGAATCTTTGCCCAGACCATAATGCTCGATAAGTTCATCTGGTGTGCCTGACTGGCCAAACAAATCTCGCACTCCAATGAATTCAATTAACACAGGATAATTTTGAGCGAGAACTTCTGCCACTGCCCCTCCCAGACCCCCTGCAATTTGATGCTCTTCAACTGTCACAATTTTTTTTGTTTCTTTGGCGAGAGCGACAATGGCATTCACATCGATTGGTTTTAGACTGGACAAATTCATTACTTTGGTTTTTATACCTTCGGCCTCCAATTCTTTCGCCGCAACGAGCGCGCGATGCATCAGCCCGCCTGTAACAATTAGGCCCACTTGCGCCAGTCCCACATCGGGCATCCAAAAAATTTCTGCTTTACCAAGTACGAAAGAAGTTTCTTCTGTAGTGATAACCGGCGTCTTTTCACGAGCTAAACGCAAATACGCCGGTCTTTTACTTTTCGCCAAAGCGAGCGTCGCTTTTCTTGCTTCAATCGCATCACAAGGAGAAACAACATCCATATTCGGCAGCACTCGCATCAAAGCGATATCCTCAAGCGCCTGATGTGTGCCACCGTCCGGCCCGACAGAAATACCCGCATGCGAACCTACGATTATCACTTTTCGATCGTTGTAAGCTATCGTTGTCCTTATTTGCTCCCAATTTCTACCCGGACTAAACATCGCATAAGAAGAACAGAAAGGAATCTTCCCCATTGCCGCCATACCCGAGGCCACTGTTACCAAATTTTGTTCAGCTACTCCAACTTCCACAAATCTTTCTGGAAATTTATCCGCGAATAAATTCATTTGCGTGCTCTCGATCAAGTCGGCGCAAAGTCCCACCACATTTTTATCCGCTTCCCCGGCTAACAGAAAACCTTGTCCGAAACCCTTTCGGATAGCCATTTGCTCGACATCATCGTTGAAAATTTTAGGATTTAATTTTAAATTTGGATTTAACATAAATACTTATTTATTATACTATAGTTATTTAATTATATCACAGAACTTGGTACTCCGACTACCAAGTGATATAATCAAATTATGAGAAAACACAAATTTGTGATCGGAGAATATTATCACATATATAACCGCGGAGTCGATAAAAGAGAAACAATAATTGATCAATATGATCTACACCGTTTTTTGGAAAGTATGGAAGAATTTAATACTATTGAGCCAATCGGCAGTATTTACGAATTATCTTTCATAAAAAACAAACTTGGTACTCCGACTACCAAGTCTAAAAAATTGGTTTTAATAATAGCCTATTGCGTAAACCCAAATCATTTTCACTTCTTAATAACTCCTCTAATAGAAAAAGGAATAGAAAAATTTATGCAAAAAATTGGAGGATATACAAGATACTTCAACGAAAAGTATAAAAGAAATGGAACGCTTTTTCAGGGAAAATTTAAATCGAAACATATTGCTGATAATAGATATTTATTGCATTTAAGCGCATATATAAATATGAACAATCGCAATTCACTTGGTACTCCGACTACCAAGTTGAGTAAATCTAGTTTAGAAGAATACAGAGACATAGAAAACAAAAAAGGGATTTGTAACACGGAAATAGTTCTGGGACAATTTGAAAATCAAAAAGAATACTTGAAATTTACTTTAGAATCTTGGCAAGATATCCAAGAAAGAAAAAAGGGGTTGGAAATGTAACACTTGGTACTCCGACTACCAAGTTACTGATGTTCGCTTTTAATTTTCCCGCCCAAGGTGCGCAATTCGTTCAGCGCTATCGTATAATCTTCTTTAGACTTGGCGCTATTCGGGTCATAACCATGCCACTTATAATTTCTTTCAAATTCATGCACACCTTTGCCTGGGATATTGTGTGAAATAATAACCGTCGGTTTCTCATATATTGTTTGCGCTTCTTCGACGGCTTCGTTTAGAGCTCGAAAATCATGCCCTCCAATTTCTATCACATGCCAGTTAAAAGCTCGCCATTTATCCGCGAACGGTTCAAGAGGCATAATATTTTCGGTAAAACCGTCTATTTGGATATTATTTCTATCAACCACCACAATCAAATTTCGCAGTTTATTTTTTCCCGCGAGCATAATCGCCTCCCAAGAATTTCCTTCGTTCTGCTCGCCATCAGACATAAAACAATAAATGAATCGGTCTTTTTCTTTTCCATCCAGCCTATCAGCCAAAGCCATACCCGTTGCCTGGGAAAGTCCGAGACCCAGAGGCCCAGAGGAAGTTTCAAGATAAGACAAATATTCCCGATGCGGATGTCCTTGCAGTCGGGTGCCTAATTTTCTTAAAGTTTTCAACTCTTCGACCGGAAAATATCCGGAGTGCGCCATTGTCGCATATAAAACTGGGCAGATATGTCCATTACTAAGCACCAGCCGGTCACGGTCTTCCCAAGACGGATTTTTAGGATCATGTTTTAAAATATGAAAATAAAAAAGTGTAAAAACATCCGCCATCCCCAAAGGTCCCGCCGTGTGCCCACTTCCCGCTTCAATAAGCATTTCAATAATGCTCTGACGAATATCGTTTGCCTTTTTTTCTAGTTCTAAAATTTTTTCTTCAGATAAAAACATTAGTTTAATTATACCAGATTTTGGAAAGTTTGGAGCGCGCCAATTGGATCCGAACTTTTCCAAATACTGGAACCCACAGCAAGTCTGTCTGCGCCGGCGTTCAATATACTCTCTGCATTCTGCAAATTTATACCGATATCCACAGATATAATCATTCCGGGAAGATTTTTTTTAAGAAATTTTATATTTTCTAACGCTTTTTCGGAGAAAGTTTCACCCTGAAAACCAACTTTGTCAGAACCCATACAATGGAGAAAATCAGCTTGGTGAGACAATCGAGAGACGATGGATAAGTCATCGTTCGGCTTAAAAGCAATCCCTATTTCCACATTATCTCGCAGATACATATCTAACCCTTCCAAAAAATGTTCAAATTTCTCAACATCTCCTCCTGCGTCGGGATGAAAAATTATTCTTTTAGGCCCCAGCTTCATATATAAATTAAAATTTTCTACTGCCTCCGCCACCATTAAATCAAATTCAAAATCAAAATCTTCCCAAAATGGCATTCCCTCTTCTTCGTTCATAATTTTATTAAAATCATAATCCTTAAATCCACCCGAAGTAAAAGGCCAAGTCAGGCTCGGCACCGCCACCCCGTCACAAATATCGATATGCGCGCAACGAGTCATTTCCCGCAAAGCCGTAAGTTTATTTTTTATTTCGCTAAAACTTTTTTCTAAAATTGCTGGAATTATTTCAGCCATAAATCATACTTAATTTATTTTTAATTTTTCTTTTTGTTTTTTAACTTCTTCTATAAGTAAATTATGAAAAACTCCATTCGAAGCGATAAAGTAATTTTCTGGAAATTTCCAAGCTTTACCTTCCAGGGTTGTTATCTTACCTCCAGCTTCTTGCACCAGCAAAGTTCCGGCCGCAAAATCATACGTGTTCAGACCAAGTTGAATATTCGCCTCCAACCCGCCCCGAGCAACATACGCAAGTTCTATGGCCGTACATCCCAAAATTCTATCTGAACGGATTATCTTCGGAAAATTATGATAAAGTTCTAAAAGAAGTTTTCTATCTATATTCAGTTTGCTGGGAGACGCTGTAATAATAGCATGGTCTTTATCATCTTTTGAAACAAATATTTTTTTATCATTCAAATAGGCTCCTTTGCCTTTTTCCGCATAAAAAAGGGAACGAGTGGCAGGATTGTACACCACCCCCACAATCACCTCGTTCTCGCAAACTAGGGCAATGGAAACGGCAAAAAGCGGAATGCCATTGGCAAAATTTCTGGTCCCATCGACAGGATCAATCTGCCACACATATTCCCCGCCATTTTTTGTCATCCCTGTTTCTTCTCCTAAAATCGAATGATCGGGAAACTCGTCTAAAATTATTTTTTTTATTATGCTTTCAGATTCTCTATCAGCCAAAGTCACAATACTTTTATCTTCTTTAAACTCTTTAAGAATCTCTGTCTCAAAATATTTTTCTATAATTTTTCCTGCTTCAAGCGCCGCTTTTATCGCTATTTCTAATTCTTTGGATTTATTTTCCATAGAATTAAATTATTTCGGTTCATTAATTTTAATCTTATCTATCTTCGCCAATCTGCGAACATGTCTTTCCGAACCAGAATATGGGGTCTTAAGCCAAATATCAACCGCACTCATCATTTCTTCTTCGGTTAAAAACCTAGCTCCCAAAGATAAAATATTTGAATTGTTGTGTTCCCGGGAACGGACGATTATATCCGCTTCGTCGTCTACTACACATTTTGATTCACCATAATAAACCACTGCCCGAACGTTAGGAAATCTGTTCGCAGCGATAGCTTCTCCTTGCCCAGTCGCTCCGATAATAATACCCTTCACGCTATTTGGGTCTTTGCTCACCTCCTTTGCAACCGGCACAACAAAGTCGGGATAATCATCATGCTCATCATATTCATAAGCGCCTTTGTCTATAACCTCATATCCTTCTCCTTTCAAAGAGAACATAAGCTTCTCTTTGAGCCCATAACCCGCATGATCTGTTCCAATAAAAATTTTCATATTATTTTATGGTCCCTCCTGTTTTAATCACATGCTCGACTAATGTATATGTATATCCCATTTCGTTGTCATACCAACTCATCACTTTCACCAAATTTCCCCCCACGACCCGAGTCATTTTCAGATCGGCAATAGAACTGTAACGGCTTCCCAGAATATCGCTGGAAACAAGTTCTTCTTCGGTTACGCTGAAAATCCCTTCCCATCTTTTGTCTTGCGCCGCTTTTTTAAGAATTTCATTGACTTCTTCTTTGGTTGTATCTTTTTTGGAAATAAAAGTAACATCAACGATTGACCCAGCCGGCACGGGCACTCGCATTGAAATGCCATCAAAAAGTCCGGAAAGCTTGGTAAACGCTTTAGTCACCGCGATAGCCGCCCCGGTCGAAGAAGGCACAATATTTTGCGCCGCAGCGCGGCCTTCTCGAAAATCTTTTTTATTTGGTCCATCGACGATTAATTGACTGGCGGTATATCCATGCACTGTATTCAAAAGCGCTTTCTCAATACCTAAACTTTCATCCATTATTGCAATCAAAGGCGAAGCCGCATTGGTGGTGCAAGACGCGTTTGAAGTAATATTGCAAGTGCCGAATTTTTCTTCATTAACACCAAGCAAAATTGTCTCACCTAAAGTTGCGGAAGCCTTGCTTCCGCCTGCTGGCGGAAGAAAGGCTTCCGCAGAATCTTTAGCAGGCGCAGAAATAACCACTTTTTTCGCGCCCGCCTCCAAATGCGCTTTTGCTTTTTCATAAGTGACAAAAAGTCCAGTGGATTCTACCACTACCTCAACTCCTAAATTTTTCCAAGGAAGAAGACTTGGGTCTTTTTCGGCGAGAACTTTTATTTTCTTACCTGCCTGCGCAGGCAGGCCATCAATTACTAAAGTGTCTCCTTCTGCCCTTACATCATGTTCCCACTTTTTATAAACTGTATCGTATTTCAAAAGATAGGCCATATTTTCCACACTTCCCAAATCATTGACGGCCACGATTTCAATCTCCGGTCTTTCCCAAGCCACTTTCAAAAAAGCTCGGCCGATTCTCCCAAAACCATTAATGCCAACTTTGATTTTCTTCATAGCTATATTATACCAAAAACAAATAAAAGTGCTATTATTGAAAAATGGAAAAAGAAACTAAATTCGTGCATCTGCACACCCATTCGCACTATTCTCTTTTAGATGGGCTTTCAAAGATTGAAGATTTGGTGGCGCTCGCCAAAAAATTCAAAATGTCGGCGATGGCGATAACTGATCACGGCAATATGTACGGAGCAATTGAATTTTATAAACTAGCAAAAAAAGAAGGCGTCAAACCCATCATTGGAGTGGAAGCGTATATGACTGCCGGAAATCGTAAAGATAGAAACGCGGAAACTGGAGGCATTAAACGCTATTACCACCTAATTTTACTGGCTAAAAATCTAGAAGGATATAAAAATTTGATAAAACTAGTGACGATCGCAAACTTGGAAGGATACTATTACAAACCAAGAATGGACAAAGAAATATTGAGAAAATATTCTGGCGGAATCATCGCTTTGTCTGGATGTTTAGGCGGCGAATTATCACAGACAGTTTTAAAAAATGACTTAGGCAAGGCGGATGAGCTCGTGGCTGAATATCAAGATATCTTCGGTCAAGGAAATTATTTTATAGAAATACAATGTCACCCATCAGTGGAAAACGACAAAATTGTGCGTGTCGCGCTAATAGCCCTGGCTAAAAAACACGGAGTCCCCATAGTCGCCACCCAAGACTCACACTATCCCTGCAGCGATGACCATAATGCTCACCATACCTTGCTCCAAATAAACACTCAGGGTGATGTAAAAGACGGCGCTAAATTTGAATTTTCAAACGATGATTTTTCTTTCATCGACACAGAAAAAGCTCTAAAAATTTTCAAAGACATTCCCGAAGCGGTGGAAAATACGATGAAAATAGCCAATATGTGCAATTTAGAACTTGAGCTTGGAAAATGGGTTTTCCCTGATTTCAAAGTTGAAAACGGAAAAAGTTACGACGAAGAACTTTGTAAATTGACATATGAAGGATTTAACAGACTAAAATTAAAAGAAATACCAGAAATAAAAGAACGAGTGGAGTACGAATTAAAAGTTATTAAAGATAAAGGATATGCTCCATATTTCCTTGTCGTTGGCGACCTTTTAAGGTACGCAAAAAAAAATGGAATTTTAACCACAATCAGAGGATCGGTCGCGGGATCAATGGTCACATATCTTCTCGGCATCACCAATGTCAATCCAATAGAATACAAACTACCGTTTGAAAGATTCCTAAACCCATTCCGTCCATCACCTCCGGATATCGATATGGATTTTGCAGACAATAGACGAGATGAAATGATCGAATATGTCAAACAAAAATACGGTGAAGATAAGGTGGCGCAAATCGGAACTTTTGGCACGATGATGGCGCGCGGCGCAGTCCGAGATGTGGCTCGGGCGTTGTCCTACCCCTATACTGTTGGTGACAGACTTTCTAAAATGATTCCAATGGGATCCCAAGGCCTGCCAATGACGATAGACCATGCAATGGAAATAGCGCCAGAATTGAAAGAAGCATACAAAAATGAAAAAGACACAAAGAAAATAATAGACCTAGCAAAAAAACTTGAAGGCTGTGTCAGGCACATTTCAGTGCACGCGGCCGGAGTTGTTATTTCGCCCTTGCCACTGGTAGAATATGTTCCGCTCCAATATGATCAGAAGGGAGAAAATAAAATAATTACTCAATACGATATGTACAACATTGAGGAGGCCGGGCTTTTGAAATTTGATTTTCTGGGAATTAGAAATTTATCGATTTTAGCGGATGCGGTCAGTTTAGTCAAAAGATTTTATAACATAAATATAGACATAGAGCGTGTTCCGCTTGATGATAAAAAAACTTTCAAACTTTTGGCTAGTGGTCAAACCGAAGGATTATTTCAATTAAATGGTTCTGGTATGACAAGATATTTGAAAGAACTGAAACCCACTTCCATTCACGATATTAATGCGATGGTCGCCCTATATCGTCCGGGTCCAATGGAATCTATTCCAGAATATATCAAACGCAAGCATAACCCAAGACTGGTAAAATATCTAGACCCCCGAATGAAAAAATTCTTGGAAGAGTCCTACGGACTGATTGTTTACCAAGATGATCTTCTATTCTCTGCTATTGAGCTTGCTGGTTACGACTGGAAAGAGGCTGATAAGTTCCGCAAGGCGGTGGGTAAAAAAATACCAAGAGAGATGGCGGCGCAGAGAGAAAAATTTACCAAAGGAATTATTTCCAATGGACAAACTCCGGAATTTGCCGAAAATCTGTGGAAACTTTTTGAACCTTTTCAAGCTTATGGATTTAATAAGGCGCATGCGGCCTCTTATGGCAAAGTTGCTTATCAAACAGCTTATATGAAAGCGAATTACCCTGTTGAATATATGACTGCGATCCTGACCGCGGAGTCTGGCGATATAGAAAAAATCTCTGAAATAATCAAGGAATGCGAAAATATGAATATTCCCGTTCTTCCTCCTCATATTAATGAAAGCTATGGAGGTTTTACTTGCTTGCCAGAGAAAGCTGATACAAAAATTGACGATAAAAATAAAAGCAAAAAAATCAGGTTTGGGTTTTATACAATAAAAAATCTCGGCACGGATATTTCCGATGCGATTATCGCGGAACGTAAGGCAAACGAAAAATTCAAATCAATCAGCGACTTCTTAGACAGAATCAAACATAAAAACTTAAACAAAAAATCAATGGAGGCGCTCATTAAATCTGGATGCCTGGATGAGTGGAGAGATCGCGGAGTAATGCTCTCAAACTTGGAAGATATGCTTACTTACCACCGTGAAATATCCACCCAAAATGCAAATCAAGTTTCTCTTTTTGGCGGATTAAAACAAACAACCCCATCTTTTAAATTAAAACCGGGACCTGAAGCGACCCAAGCAGAAAAATTACTTTGGGAAAAAGAATTACTGGGACTTTATATTTCTGGACATCCATTAGACCGCATTCGTAAGAAATTAGAAAGTCGAGATATGAATATTAAGAAAATAAAAGAAAAAATAGGTAACGGAATACAAGTAACCATCGCCGGAATAATAGAAACCGCCAGACAAGTAATTACAAAAAACAATGAAAGAATGGCCTTTCTAAAAATTTCAGATCTAACCGGCTCCATAGAAGCAGTGGCTTTTCCCTCTATCTTCAAAGAATCTATCGACATCTTAGTAGCTGAAAAATGTATTGCTCTTTCCGGCAAAGTTTCTTTGCGCAACGGTGAAAAAAGCATCATTATAGAAGCGGTAAAGGAAGTTTAAAAATAGATTGATCTAATTTAACATTAGTATACGACCGTTTCTTAATGTTATAATACGTAAATGAAAAATAATGTACCAAGAATAGGAACAATAAAAAAGAAAGTACTTTTGCTTTTACTCGCTGGTCTGGCACTTGGTTTGACTAGATCATATAAAAAACAGTTGTGGATTTTAAAGCAGATACCAAAAGAATGGAGGAAAGAAAATCGTCAGGTTTTAGAAAGGGCGATTAATTCTTTATACACTTCTCATCTGATTCAGGAAAAGCATCATAGGGATGGCACAACCACTTTAGTTTTGAGTGAAAATGGAAAACAAAAAGCTTTACGATTCAATATTGATAAACTAGAAATCAAAAAGCCAATTCGGTGGGATAAAAAATGGAGAGTAATCATGTTTGATATTCCAGAAAAAATAAGAAAGCTGCGTGATTCATTAAGGATACATTTTAAAGAAATAGGTCTAATTGAACTTCAGAAATCAGTTTTTGTATACCCCTACCCTTGTAGTCAAGAAATTGAATTTATTTTGGAATTTTATAATGCCAGAAAACATATACGCTTTATTTTAGCTGAAAAAATAGATAATGAATTGCATTTGAAAAAGAAATTCAATTTAGTCTAAAAAGCAATAGTGAACGACCGTTTCTTATTACTAAATAAGTTTTTTTGTTTTTTTACGAAGAGAACCCTTGATAAATTTTAAAGAAGTTCTCTATCTGAGACACCATAGCTACGCATTATCTTATATGCTTCGTAAAGATCTCTATCAATAATTTTCAAAGATTCTGATCAGAATACTCGTTTGTCCATTAGTTATACAAACTCATTGCTTTATCTTTGCCTTCAGAGAAAATTGTTTCAACTGCTTCCGCGATAATTTTCCCGAGTTTTTTTATTGTCTCTAATTCCGATTTTTTAAATTCTCCAAGTAAATAATTCAACATGGCTTTTTCTCCTTTTGGTTTTTTAATTTTACCGGATGAAGTTACAGGCGCGGTGCCAATTCTAATGCGTAAAAATTCTTCGCTTGTTAATGCTTTGATAATAGAACCTAAGCCATTGTGTCCACCCGAAGAACGATTAAAAGAAATCTTTATTTTTCCTAACGGCAAATCAATATCATCGTAAATCACAATAAGATCTTTCAAATCCTTTTTTGTTTTTACCAAAGGAGCCACCATTTTTCCAGAATTATTCATGAAAGTATCAGGAGTAATAAATTTAATTTTTTGTTTGGCGTCTAATTTTTTCTCAATAATACCAACCACAATCCGCCCAGTATTATGTCTGGTATTTTCGTATTCTTTTCCCGGATTTCCTAAACCAACAACTAATCTCATTATTCAATAGTAACATATAATTCGAAAAGAGTCTATATATCAGACAATAAGAAATGTTACAATGTCAAGAACTTTTTATGGTATATTGTATTGATGGAACCGATAAAAACAAAAGGACAATCATTTTGGGAGCTTGTGCGTTTTGCGATATTAGCGCTCGTTATTGTCTTCCCTATTCGTTGGTTTATTATAGATCCTTTTGTCGTTTCGGGACTTTCTATGTTCCCTACTTTTAATAACGGGGATTATTTAATGGTAGATCAACTATCCTACGAATTAGGAAGTCCAAAAAGAGGTGATGTCGTGATATTTAAATACCCGCTTGATCCGAAAAATGACCTAAAAAGAAATTTCATATTAAGATCTTTTAACCCGGGAAAATATTATATAAAACGGGTTATAGGTCTTCCGAATGAAACAGTGGATATAAAAGGTAGCGCCGTAACAATAACCAATAAAGAACACCCCGAGGGATTTACCCTTAATGAACCCTACGTAAAAAATATCTCAAACAATACTGTGAATTTTGAATTAAAGGATGACGAATATTTTGTAATGGGCGACAATCGAAGTGGCAGTTCTGATTCAAGATATTGGGGACCAGTAAAAAAAAAATTCTTAATGGGCAGAGCACTTTTACGTTTACTGCCAATAAACAAGATTGGCATATTGCCCGGTCAACATCAACAATAAAAAAATGAAAAAAATAACAAATAAAAATTCCAAGACTCAAGATATATCATCACCCAAAGGAATGAGAGATTTAATGAATGAAGAATACTATAATTTTCAAGGTTTCTTTGAAAAAGCGCAAGAAGTAGCAGTCTATTATGGTTTTCGACCAATTGAAACTCCTATCTTAGAAAATGAAGAAATTTTTAATGCCGGTATAGGCGAAGGCACAGATATTATAGATAAAGAAATGTACACACTCAAAACCAAAGGTGGAGATCATTTAGCTCTTAGACCGGAACACACCGCGCCACTGGTGCGAGCTTATATTGAGCACGGAATGCAAACAATACCCCAACCAGTGATGCTGTATCAGTATGGTCCAGTTTTCAGACATGACAAGCCCCAACGTGGACGCTATCGACAGTTTTGGCAGTTCGACTTAGACATACTCGGAAATGAAAAAAGCATTATGGATGCGCTGGTAATTAAAGCCGGGATGAGCATTTTGGAAGAAGCTGGAGCGCTGAACCTTTCTATTGATATTAACTCTATCGGCGACAAAGAATGTCGAAACGTATATATTAAAGAACTGACAGGCTATTATCGAAAGCATATTAACGAGATTGCCCCGCTAGACCGTGAGCGCTTAAAAATAAATCCGCTTCGAATATTAGATTCAAAAGAAGATAAAACAAAAGAAATAAACAAAAATGCTCCAGACAGCGTTTCTTATCTCTGCCCTTCCTGCAAAAAACATTTCAAAGAAGTATTGGAATATCTGGAAGAAATGAATATACAATACAGTATAAATAAAAATTTAGTGCGCGGACTTTCATATTACACTCGGACAGTTTTTGAAATAATAGAACAAAGAGGAGCAGAAGATGGCGTCGCTCTCACCCTCGCCGGCGGTGGACGTTATGATTATTTAGCTCGCCAAATTGGAGGCAAGAAAGATGTACCGGCGGTGGGAATCTCTATCGGCGTGGACAGAATAGTCGCATCTGCTTGGTATAAAAAGCTTTCACCCCGAATATTAAAAAAACCAAAAATTTATTTTATTCAGCTTGGCTCTGAAGCAAAATTAAAGAGTTTAAATATAATTGAAATACTGCGCAAGGCTCATATTCCAATTGCTCAATCACTTTCCAAGGACAGTTTGAGTTCTCAGCTGGCAATTGCGGAAAAACTCGCTATCCCCTATGCCATAATCTTTGGAGTAAAAGAGGCATTGGATAATGCCGTAATAGTGCGAGATATGAGCAATAGATCTCAAGACACTGTAAAATTGGCGAAGCTTTTGGAATACTTGAAAGAACTCAAATAGATGATGAAGAAAATTCTTCAAAAAAATGAAAAGGCTTTACGTCACCTGTCAAAGGAAGTGCCTATCCGCGACATCCAAACAATTAAAATAAAAAAAGTGTTGAAAGAGATGTCTGAAGCGCTTAAAAGTCAAAATGATGGTGTCGCTCTAGCTGCGCCCCAAATCGGATATTCACTGCGAATTTTTATTGTTTCTGGCAAAATATTTACCAGGGATTTCATTAAAAATAAGCTCGCCCGCGACGACGTCTTTAGTGAAGCTGATGCAGGCGGGGAAGAAAGATTGTTAAATCAAAATAACACAATTACTGAAACAATATCCCCCTCCAACTTCCCCCAAAATTTGGAAGAAAAAGATTTAGTTTTTGTAAATCCAAAAATTTCAAAACTTTCTCGCAAAAAAGAATGGATGTCGGAGGGTTGCCTTTCTGTTCGTCCCCTTTATGGTAAAACTTTCAGATCGAATAAGGCAATAATAACGGCTTATGACGAAAATGGCCGGAAATTTACCAGAGGCGCATCTGGGCTACTCGCGCAAATTTTTCAACATGAAACAGATCACTTAAATGGCATACTTTTTATCGATCACGCTAAAGAGATAAAAGAAGAGTTACCAAAATAGAATGAGAAATAATATAGACAATAAAATAAATTTCGGATTCTTTGGGACACCGGAGGTGGCGTCTGAAACGCTGGAAATTTTAAAAGAAAAAGGTTTTATTCCGTTATTTATCATTACTTCACCAGACGCAAAAAAGGGGCGAGGTTTGCATTTGCAAGCCTCGCCCGTCGCCATTTTCGCGGAAAAAAACAACATACCCTGTCTGAAACCGGAAAAATTGGATGAAAACTTTAACTTGGTAGTCGGAGTACCAAATGGTACTCCGACTACCAAGTGGGACTTATTCATCGTCGTCGCCTACGGGAAAATAATACCCGAAAAAATTATAAATATGCCCAAACTCGGCTCTATTAATATTCACTATTCACTTCTGCCAAAATACCGCGGAGCTTCTCCTGTAGAATCGGCTATTCGTCAGGGCGATACGGAAACAGGCATCACAATACAGAAAATGAAATTCAAAATGGATTCTGGACCGATAATAGCGCAAAAAAAAGTCTTTATATTACCCGATGAAAAAGCGCCAGATTTACGAAGAAAATTGATAAAAATAGGGGGAGAACTTTTAGTAAAAATCTTGCCAGAATTTGCGGCTGGAAAAATAAAACTAACTCCCCAAAACGAAAGCCTTGCTTCCGTTTGCAAAAAAATAAAAAAAGAAGACGGTTTAGTCAACTTGGAGAAAGAACCCCCAAGCGTTTTATATAATAAGTTTAGAGCTTACGCATATTGGCCCAGAACTTTCTTCTTTGTCCGTCGAAACCTTGGCAAAGGCAGGTTTTCAAATATTAGAACAATAATTACTGATGCAGAACTTAGAGATAATAAATTTGTGATAAAAAGAGTTTTACCAGAAGGTAAAAAGGAAATAAAATATGAGGATTTTCAAAAACTTTCAAACTTACCAGATCGACAAATCTAGTTTAGTATTTAGAAGTGAAAGAATTTCGTCTAGAAAGACCTTTTAACATTTTTTTAACACTGGCCGCGCCACGTTTAAAGAGTGTCTGTTTGCGATCTTTGTTTTTATTTATCTCGTTGTAAAGGCTATCCTTCACGGCATCCACTGCTTGGTACAAGTCTTCTTTGTCGGCGCTTCCATAAAATTCTTTTCCATCTATCTTAATCAAACAATCCGCATGAAAAATCTCGCCTGATTTATGGTGATTGGTAGACTTGCTTACTTCAAAATTAACCAGTACTTTCCCCTTTCCTTCCTCAATTCTAGAAAGTAATTTTTCCAAATTAGTCACTCTCCTGGAGACATAGTTTTTAATGGCTTCCGTTAGCTCAATATTTTTCCCCAATAAATTTATTTGCATATGCTATTCATTAAAAAAAAATTATCCATATCTTCTCACTAAATTATTTACAAATGTTTCAATAGAATCATCACCTGGAAAATCATCATATAATATTTCTGCTTCACGATTAGGATTTATAGTACTTCCCATAAAAGCATGCATCATTGCATATTGCATTACATTGTATTTTTTCCTTAGATAAGCATTAAAATCTTCGATTTCTGCAAAGAATTGTTCTCCATTTGGAGTATTAAAAACCTTTAAACGAAGCTTGCCCAACATAGCACTAACTTCTGCATTTTTTTCAGGAGAGTATATTTTCTTGGTTTCTTTTTGTTCTGTTATTTTTGGTTTTTGTTCCTGCTCCATACATCTATTGTAGCATAAAAAACAAATAAGTATTAAGTGTCAAAGTGTCTCTTTGACAGTAAACACATATCTACTTCTTGGTGTCCCTCGTCAGAGCTTTTAAGACAACCTCAAGTCCGATCGTGGCAACTCCGACGACTGTATCCGCGCCACCGTAGTAAATGTAAAGCAAACCGTCTTTCAGAACCAAACCGCATGGAAAAACGACATTGTTAACTATTCCGATTTTTTCATATGATTCCTTTGGTTCAAATATGGGATCGGCCGTGCGCGCAAGAACTATTGCGGGATCAACGGGATCGAGCAACACCGCCCCGATACGATAAGTATTATGACTTTTAGAAACACCGTGGTAAAAAAGCAACCAACCGTTTTTTGTCTTTATTGGCGGCGCGGAGATGCCAACTTTCGCGCTATCCCAACTATTTATTCTAGGCCCTATAATTCTAATGCATTTTTTGATAGTTTCTTTTTTAAAATCAAGAGACTTTAAAAAATCTCCGCACAGCTCATCGCCGACACGATGCAGGATAAAGTATTGACCTTTTACTTTTTCAGGAAAAATACAAGCATCTTTATCATCAAAACCGGCGGGAGTGATTAAAACAGGTTTTTTCCATTTCCAATTCTTTTGTAGAAAATCTTTTTCCTTAATGGAAGTAATGGCGACTCGCGCCGGCCCAATGCCGTTAAAAGCTGTATAGCACATATAAATAACTTTTCCAATTTTCGTGAGACGCGGGTCTTCACAGCCTGAATTTCCGAGAGCTATTTTTTTTGATTCAAAATCCTCCCTGGGACTATAGACGGGTTCTGGGAGTCGCTCGTCGATGTTAACGCCATCTTTAGTCGAGGCATAACCGATATAAGAGATGTTATCATCGGAAAGTGTTCGATATAATAGATGGGTTGTATTTCGTATCCTGAGCGCTGCCGGGTTAAATGTTGCCCTTGCCTCCCATGGATGTTTTTTGTCAGGTGTAATGATAGGATTCTTGAACGAACGTTTAAAATACCGATGTGAGCTTGTCTCCGGACGCATAGTTCCCAGAAGATCGTTCAAATTTAAATGAGCGACACAAGTCGTCATATCCGTCGCTCCGTAATATATAAAAAGAGTGTCTTTCTTTAAAATTGCGCCAGTTGGAAAAATCACGTCCGAAACATGACCTAAGAGTTCATAAGACTCTCGAGGAACCAGTAATGGACCGCGAGTCTGTCCGATAATTTTAAGTGGATTGTTTGGATCAAGCAAAATTGCTTCAATTCCGAATATGCGATCCAGATTACTTCCTTCAAAATAATTTTGGATATGCGAATAGATAAGAAGCCAACCCTGGGAAGTTTTAATAGGCGAAGCGCCGACTTCGAGATGGTCATAAGGAGATCTTTTGAAATCAATAATATGTTTGTCTATATCTTTAGTCCACCCTTCCCAAAACTTTGAGCTCCATAATTCTTCTATTCGATCGACTTGCGCGATGGCAATTTTAGCCGGAGGCATATCTGTGTTGACTGAGAAAAGCACGGTGATTTTTCCATTTATGCGCTCTTTGAAAAGCGTCATCGCTTTGGCGTTAAAGGGCGTTACGAGATGTCGTTCTTTTATCTTTTTTAAATCTTTAGAAATAGCAACCGCCACCTTAATCCCGCTTGCTTCAAATGGATACTTGGAAAGCGCTGTGTAAAATATATAATATTGTCCTTCAAAATAAGTGAGACGCGGGTCTTCACAGCCATATTTTTCCCATTCTTCTTGGGGTGTAATAAATGGCGCGCGTTCTTCAAAATCCGTGCCATTTTTGCTTTTTCCAATACCAATAGTTGAAAACCGCTCGGGCGCGCGCAATTTATCCACCGCGGAAATAGCGCGATAAACGCCATAAAATATCTTGCCTTCTTTTATAACACTCATATTAAAAGTCGCGAAAGCTTCCCAATAATGGTCTTTATCGGGGACAAGAATTGGATTATGCTGAGATCTTTTTACAACAAACATAAATTATGTTTTAATCCTTCCGCTTTTCAATGTTGGTCTGTTTTTAAACACAAGTTCTTTTAAGAAAGCGTCTAAATCCGCTACCGCCACGCAAGAAACTTTATCCGCGCCTCCATAGTACACAAACAATTGTCCATCCTTGATGACCGCCCCGCAAGAATATACCACTCCTCTTTTATATCCATTATTTTCATACCACTCATCCGGTTCAAGAATTGGTTGATTGGAATTGCATATAATTTTAGTTGGATCCTCCGCGTCTAAAATCATCGCCCATAGTTTGTACCTGTGCGAATCGTGCTTCTCCATTTTATGGTATAAAACCAGCCAGCCATATTTTGTTTTTAAAGGCGAAGGTCCAATCCCTCTTACAAGTTTATCTCTGAATTCCCATAAACGACTTCCTTGGTGAACGCTATATATGAAATTATCTCCATCAAGTTCATCTAAAGAATCAAAATAATCTATCATTATTTTAGGAGAAAGACTGTGGATGATAGCGTATTTCCCTTTTATTTTATCCGGAAAAAGCACCCAATTTTTATTTATTTGTCCGGGAGGGGAAATCAATACTGGGAGTTTCCAATTCCAACGTTTAGCGATAAAATCATCCAAACTAATAGAAGTAAGAGCAATCCGGACAGATCCCCACCCGTCAAAAGCCGTATAGAGCATATAGACCTGATTGTCTAGAAGAGTAAGTCTGGGATCTTCACACCCGCCCCCCCAGCCTCCGCCGGAACTGTATGAGATTGATGGTAAAAAGAGATCTTTATTCCGTCCGACAAAATGAAAATAAACGGGCGTGGGAAAGCTATCTGAGATAGTAAAACCATCGTTGCTTCCCGCATAACCTAAAACTGAATTATCACTATCCCCAATAGCTCGATAGATGATGTGCACTTTCCCGTCACAATAAAAAGCAGTGGGATTGAAGGTTGCTTTTGATTCCCAATATCTATGGCTCGTTGGTTCAATAATGGGATTTTTATTTGATCTTTTAAGATTTAAAATCGAAATCAGTTTTGGGGTTTTTGATACCGGTTTTTTAATCATCCTCTTTTTTACCGAAACTGCCTTTTTTATCCCAATCTTTTGTTGGATAGAGATTTTCTTTGTGATTTTTTTATTCTTTTTTGTTTTTTTAAGCGCGACCATATTTGTCTTCTATTCTTATAATATCATTTTCATCAAAATTGTCATCATAAGATATTTCTAAAACCTGCGCCGAATCATTTTGGGCTTCGATTCGATGCAATTCTTTCTTGGCAATCATAAATTCATCACCGGGATTGGCATTTATTTTCTTTGCCCCGACAGTTAAAAGCGGATGCCCGGAAAGAATTTTCCAAAACTCAGCTCGGTGATTATGATACTGCAAGCTCAAAGAAGTGTTCGGATTGATTGAGAGAATTTTGACCGTCGTTATTTCATTCCGCGTAAATTGATCAAATTGTCCCCAAGGTTTTTTTACAATAAGTGTTTTCATATCCTAAAGTCACGTTTACGAAAGATGCTCTCTTTTTTTTATTATACAACTAAATAATCTTTTAGCTAATTTTAATCAGTTTCTTTCAATTCCAAAATTTTTTGCATCAACTTGTCCGCCGGAAGAAACTTGCCTTCCAAAGGAATATAGAACTTTCCTGGAACTCTCGTTTTATCAGCGGAGATGGGTATCCCACTCTCTTTTAATAATTCAGAGTCGTTATAATTGTCTCCGATAGCCATAACATTTTGTTTTTTCAGTTTGAAAATTTTCATCACCTGTTTCAAACCGAGAGCCTTAGTTTGAGCTTTTTCAACCAGAACATCATACGCTTCGCCATTCCAAACAGTCACTAGGCCTTTTTCTTTTTTCACTATTTCCTCGATCTCTTTTATTTGTTTTTTACAATGGATAGTTATAATAAATTCTTTCGGCTCAAAACCTTTTACGTTCCTATTTTTATTGGCCACTTTTTTTAATTTTGGAAACACATCTCGCGTGTATTTGAAGCTGTTGATATGTTGGTAAATTTTTCCTTTATACCAAGTGGCGCTGCCATTTTCGTAAGTCAGACTGACAAAGGGCAAAATTCCTCTAAACATTTCCTGCAACATATAAAGTCCCCGGCCCGAACTGATATTTATTAAAAATCCAATCTTATTAAGTTCTTTTATCTGTTCTATTTGACGTTCATTAATCACCTTGGTTTGCAAAGTGGTGGTATTCCCTATTTGTTTTATTTTTGTACCGCGTAGAACAAGCACTCCATCAACGTCAAAAACAATCATTTTTATTTGCTTGAGGTCTTTTTTAGAAAGTTTATTTAGTGGTAACATTTTATTTTTTATTTTTTATTTTAATTTTTTCTAGAAAACTTTTTTCCACAAGATCTGATGAGCTCTGAATTTTCCCGCCATATCCAATATTAAAAACCATTTTAATTCCCAATTTTTTGCATGTTTCGATGTCATAGTATAAAGAAGAATCCGAATTTTTAGAATCTTTTTCATCTCTATCTCCTCCATTTGCAAAAATATGTGGCTTAATTTTGAGCAGTTCTTTGCTAACACTCATACCCTTCGGACCTTTTGGATTTTTGGGATGTCCAGTGATAATTACTCTATCTACACAAGCAAACGCTTCTATAATTTCTTTGCGCTCATGGTCAGGCATAAAAACATGTTTTCTTTTTTGTCTCTTCCAATTATCATTATTAATAACCACCACAAGTTTATCCCCTAGTTTTTTTGCTTCATTAAAAAGTCGCACATGTCCGATATGCACCGGGTCAAATCCTCCGCTAACCATTACTATCTTTTTGGATTTTTTTGACAGATTCTCTGAGCTCATTATTATTTAAACTTTATCCGAGCAACTTTTTTATCCAGCATCAATCTCTTGATTGCCAGTCGTTTCTTGGTCTTATGAGAATGTCTGGATCTATTTTTGGGACTAAGGGTGGTGCCTCTTTTTGCCATAATTTCATTATAGCACATCTATTAACTCGTGTATAATTAAAATTGTATGAATTACAAGTTTTTCACCAATTCGGAAAAAGCCTGGAAGGTTATGTTTGAGGCTATAGCAAATGCCCAAAAATCCATTTATTTGGAAATGTATATTTTCCAAAATGATATGGAAGAGTTCGATTTCTTTAATCTGTTAAAGGAAAAAGCGAAACTCGGCTTGCGAGTCAGGCTCATACTGGATTCTTTTGGAAGCGCGGGTTTGAGAGAAAGCGCGGTTTCTGAATTAAAGGAAACTGGGGTAGAAATACTTTCTCTTAGTTACCTGCTCCATCGTATGCACAGAAAAGTTTTAGTGGTGGATGAGCGGATCGCCTTTGTTGGAGGCGTGAATCTCCATCAAACTTCGAGATTTTGGAATGATTTAATGGTCCGGATAAAAGGCAATTTGGTGGAAAAAGTGGTTGTGTCTTTCGCCAAATCTTATGCCAATGCCGGAGGAATAGATCCCATCTTGCTCTCCAAAAACAATAAAATTGCGTCCGCTTTTTTGGTGAATACTTGGATAGTGGATCATTCTCCAGTCAGGGAAAAATTTCGCTTCAAAAGAATTTACAAAAAATATTTAAACAAAGCGCAAGATAGTATTATTTTGATTACTCCGTATTTTATACCCCGGCGTTGGCTTCGGGCGGCTCTGCATCAAGCCGTCTTGCGCGGAGTAAAAGTGGAAGTATTAGTGCCAAAAAATACTGATCATTTTTTTATTGATCGGGTAAATTATTTTTATATATTCAAGCTCTCTAAATTAGGCATCAAATTTTATTTAGAGAAAAAAATGAATCACGCCAAAGCCATAATAATAGACAAGAAAGAAGCGCTGGTCGGGTCGCAAAATCTGGACTTTTTATCTTTTGATTTCAATTCTGAAATAGGCGTTTTCTTTAAAGACATAGAGGCGGTTTCCAAACTTTCAGAAATTGCGACGAAATGGAAAAAAGACGCTATTTTATTTGATTATAAAACCTACAAACCAAAATGGTTTGACTATATTTTATCGCCCCTCATCAATCTTTTTTCTTTTTTTTACAGAATTTTTTAAAAAAGCAAAATGCGTTAGGCAAGGCCTAACGCAAGAAAAAAATTTTGGAAAAGGAAAGGGCCATCGAGTACAAGTACTCGATGGCCCAATTTGTTGAAATTAATTAGTCTTCCGACTAGCTCGGAGAAACGCCAAGCGCGTGAGAGGATTTACTTCTCCTCGGTGAGTGGCGTCGTAGGTATCCTAGGCGCAGGTATAGGCATATTGCCACCGCTATCACGCAGAGCGTTCAAGTTGAGAAAGAATCCATCTGCGGGCTGGACTGCTCCAGTAATTGTCACAACAGCGCTCTCAACGATGTTGCTGGTAGTGAAAATGACGGATCCATAATCACCCGACGGGATTGTAAAGGACTGCACAACCGTCAGCTCCTCGTCCGTCTTTTTGACGAGAATTTGACTGCCAGGGGACAACCCATAGGTGATGATCCGCAACTTTTTGCCTTCGCTGTTATTATAGGCGATCACCTTTCCGGGTGTAGTTGTGCCGTCGTCATTGACGACGGTTGAATCCATTTGCAAACCTCCTTGGCTGAAATACCCGTTCTGGGTATACGCCACGTTCCCGAGAACGGAGGTAAGCAGAATAGGATCTTCACTGGGAATGACGACCAAGTGCGTCGTATCCACCAATCCTGTCTCAATGGTTCGGTTGCTCCGCGCGTCGTAGATCCGATAGCTTGTCTCTACGCCCGGTGTAAGCCAGACGCTGAAACCGCTATGTTGCGCATCGTAGTAGGTGTCATAGCCGTCCGTTCCATTCTGAACGGAAAGTCGAAGACTTCCAGCATCGGTCCCAGATTCTGGCGAATAGGCCAAGAAAAATGGGACTGCGTTGGGTCGGAGAACGATTTGAATCGTCTCGCCCGGTTGGAGCTCGTAAGCCCAGAAGCTACCGAAGAGCACTCGCTCTTGGTTGTTCACCCCTTCAACCGTAAGGCTGAAGCTGCGAACCGTTCCAATTGCGTTGACGGGTAAGGTGTACCGGTCATTTTCATCCGGAATTTCCACCCCGTTGATGACCAAGTTGACGATCCGCCCGTATGACAGACGGAATGTGCCTCTGATCTGTTCCTCCGAAGTTTCAAGGAGACGTCTAAATTCAAACTCTCCCCTGAACTCGGTAATGCCCTTGCTGGCGATCAAACGAGCTACCTCCTCGCTGTTCACCGTGCCCACAGGGGACGGTGACACTTCAGTCGATGTGACTCCGCTATTTGACCCGCCACTTGACCCGCCACCACCGCTGCTCGGCGGAATGACAGGGGTTTGGGCGAAAGTTGTTAATGCGACTAACGTAGTCGCAAACAATACACTGAGTTGTTTTTTCATAGTTTTGTCGTTTTTTCTGTCGTTTACTGCGTTTTCCGTTTTACTTTGTTGTTCGTTCAGTTGTTGGTTGTGTTGGTTGAAGATTGCAGGTTGTTTGACTTCACCACCATTGTGATGGCGTGACCGCGTTCCGGGTCGAAGCCGAGTTCTCGGAGCTTCCGAGCTCCTTCTGTCTCCCGCGCAACAGGCGCCGGAGTTTCTGTTTGTGGAACTGTTGTCTCGGAACTATTCGTGTCAACCACCGTCGTCTTTACAGCAACGCGAGGTTGCAGCAACGCGATGGCAGTAATGATCGCAACACATATCATTATCCCATAGATCATTTTCATTTATCCATTTCTCTCTCACTCTTTTCACAACACATACCACCCCGCACACGCGTAATGGCAAATTACAGCTCTTTCAAGCCATAATTTCAGATTATGTAGTTGTCGAAGAACGAAATTTAGGCTCTTTGGTTTGTTGGTTAGTTTCTGAGCCTCTCCGCCAGTGTAGCACAACTATATAAAAAGTCAAGGAGGAATTTAATTGCTTAATTTAAAGCCCAACCAGATGCCAAGAATGCCTCCCACCGCGGTCAAAAACACAGATGAAAAGGATAAAAAGCCCGCTCCCCGAGTTATTTTAATAAATTTATCGAATATATATTAATCTAATTTAAAATTTATTTTGGATACCAGTTCTGAAATACAACATCAATGTTTGGATCACCCTTATTCACTAATTCCTTGAATTTATTTATATCGCTTAAACCATCTGTCCCGCGATAATGATACGGATAAACTCGCTTCGGTTTAAAAGCGAGAACTCCCGAAGCAGCAGACTCCACGTTCATTGTATAAGGCAAGTTCATACAAACGAAAGCCAAATCAATATTTTTTAAATTTCTCATCTCTGGCGTGTCCGAAGTATCGCCGGAAATATAAACTCGCTGGCCTCCCATTTCCACGAGATAGCCATTACCTTCCCCCTTTTTATGATAACTGTCCGCTTTTTCCGGCAAGTTGTACATAGAGATAGCTTCGATGGAAAAACCTTGCTTATTTATTTTTTGACCATTTTTCAGAACATCCAAAGTTCCGGCTATTGTATTTGGATTTGGAAAGATATCCATCACAGATATTGAAGCGATAATCGCTGTATTCTCTTTGGAGAGAGCTTCTAGAATTTTTGGATCAAAATGGTCAGAGTGAGTATGAGTAAGTAAAATAAGGTCCGGCGTTGATTGATCCCTAAAAGTGTCCCTTCCGCCCACGGGATCGATGCAAATAACTTTATCACTCCATTTGAGTACCATCGTAGCATGCTCGATGGGAGTAACTTTTATATTTAAACTCATATTTAAATTTGAGATTCTTTCGGTTTTTCTGGAACGTTATAAGCAAGATTTCCACAATCTGGACAAGTTGCTATAAAGCCATCCCCATATGAGATCAACGTTACCTCGACATCTTTGCCGCAAGAAATACATTTACATCTTATCTTTTCTTTTTTTTGTTTTTGTAGATTGCCTTCCATTTTTTTATTATAGTCTGTCGTACACAAAAAAAGCAAGTGATAGTTGGCAGACCCATTATTTCGTTCGATTAGAAAAAACGGAGCCAAAAGCGTTAAAGACTTGAGCAATTAAACTGGAAGAAGGTGTTTGGCGAGCAAGACGAGCTCTGATCTCTCCGGATAAATCGCAAGCGCCACCCGCCCAAATACCGCCCGTATTTTGACACATAGCAATAATGGAACGAACGTAATTGAAGCTAGTCGTTGGAGGCGGAGTGTAAGTAGAAGGCGGTGGCGTAGAACTATCTGTAGGTGGCGGAGTGT
>JBBTYD010000021.1:0-7539 GCA_038061925.1 Patescibacteria group bacterium | reverse complement strand
GTGTAAGTAGAAGGCGGTGGCGTAGAACTATCTGTAGGTGGCGGAGTGTAAGTAGAAGGCGGTGGCGTAGAACTATCTGTAGGTGGCGGAGTGTAAGTAGTGTTCGGCATCTGGCAAAAATTATTTGTCCAAGCGCCACCCGCTTGAGCGCAACTAACGGATGGATCGGTATTCATAGTGGTTGAATTGACACACGCCGTTCCATTCCAATATTGACCAGAAGAACAATTTGATCCGCCAGTCGTCATAGTAGAAGTGCAGGCTGTGCCATCCCACCATTGACCGTTTGTGCAATTCATACCGGTAGTGTTCGTCGTATTCGAACTGACACACGCCGTTCCATTCCAATATTGACCAGAGGCGCAAGAAGAAGTTTGGGTTGTCTGATTCGGCATCTGGCAGAAGTTGGTGGTTGAGTTCCAAGTACCGCCCACTTGAGTACAGCCAGTGGATGGAGTCATATTAGCGACGCACGCCGTTCCATTCCAATATTGGCCAGAGGAACAATTTGATCCGCCAGTCGTCATAGTAGAAGTGCAGGCTGTGCCATCCCACCATTGACCCGAAGGACAATTTGATCCGCCAGTCGTCATATTTCCACCGCAAGCGCCATTTGCCCAACCGCAACCACTAACTGCTTGACAAGTGGTTTGAGAAGTAAGACTTCCACAGCCGGAACCAACGGGCTGAGTCGTGCCACGCACACCCTGGCATTCCTGGGAGTTATAATCCGAATTAGTTGTATCGTAACAACTTGTCCGTGGTTGACATTGACTGGTTGAAGCCTTCCAATATTGAGTAGAGTAATTGCACGAACCCACAGTTTGAACTGTAGATGTAACGCAGGCCGTTCCATTCCAATATTGGCCCGAGGCGCAAGAAGAAGTTTGGGTTGTCTGATTCGGCATCTGGCAGAAGTTGGTGGTTGAGTTCCAAGTACCGCCCACTTGAGTACAGCCAGTGGATGGAGTCATATTAGTTTGCGTAGAATTATTCTGACAAGTATAGAATTCTCCACACTGCGGGGAACTGAAGGTGACAACTTTTATTTGCCCAACCGGACATTCAGAAACAGTCGGCAGAGACGGACAGATCAAGCCTGTTTTAGTAGTATCAGAAGTGTTAACTAGTGGTTGTTGTGATGGCTGATAACCGGGAATCGCTGCGCAAGCGCCGAAAGATGGACAACCGTTGTAAGTATTGGTCTGTGTTCGATACTGTCCTTCAGAGCATGGAGAAGGAAAGGCCGCCGGACATACTGGAAATGGTTGTTGAGTCGTTTGAGTGGTGGACGGAGCAGACCCCGCGCAAGCGCTCTTGGCAATTTCAAAGTTTCCACTTCTTATAGCTTCAAAACACGCGGGACTGGGCATATTTTGTTGTGGACCTGGAAATTGATTAAATTGACCCTGCTGTTGCATAGGGAATTGTCCGGACTGGTTTGAAAATTGGTTGGTGTTGAATTGACCTTGTTGAAAAGGAGGCGTCATAAGTTGATTCTGCGCAGATTGCTGAGTTTGCGATTGATTTTGTATTTGATTTGATGGCTGAACAAATGGACCTTGCTGTCCAAAGTAAGAGGAAGAAATAGTATCGGACACTTGCTGAAAGCGTTTGACCGCTTCATCGCCTTTGAAAATATTTTGTTGCGCGCCGAAGGACAAACAAATAGCGGAATTTGCAACATCCGAGCAAAATTGAAAACACGCTTGCGGAGTGGAACAACCCCCGGGACCCGAAAAAATTGAACCTTGGTTTTGTCTTCCAATGCCCTGCTGAGGAATTTGCGGAAAGGTTATAAGCGTCTTCACGCGATCAGCCATAGACTGACCTTCGGAAATACGTTGTTCAATTCCTGAAATAATATTCTGAGCATCGGGAGAATTTGCACTTAATTCTCTGATTTTTGGCAAAGCCATTTGGGCGCCTTTCAAACATTGTAAGGCAACATTCGGATCAGTGGTAGTCGCGCACTGCGCTGGATCGAAACCGATAGCGTTAGACATTGTTTGAAGAATTTGCTGGTTAGATTTGTATTGACCTTGAATATTATCAGGCAAGAAACCCTGGCAAGCGTTTGGGTTAGCGCTACACTCGTTAAAATTTATATTTTGCCCGGCAGATTTAGCGGAGAAAGACGCAAGCGTCTGGAGTCCACTTTCCATATCCGCTTTCGTCGACAAACCCACGCGCACCGCCATCTCACCACAAGCGCGCGCTGTAGCTAAATTACCGGCATTGAAGGCATTCTCGCATTTCATCTTGATAGCATCGAGTCCGAGAATTTTTTGCCCGTCCGGAAGTTGTAGGGCCATTTTATTGATACCACTCGCGTAATAGTCTTTAACTTGGTTTGTGTCTGCGCGAGCAGCTGCAAGTTTATTCACACCTTCGGATCCAAAAAACTGCTGGGCAATTTTATTACAATCAGTTATAGATTCAGATCCCGGCTGTAAACATTTAAGACCTGCTTGTTCTGGAGTAATTTGCCCAAGTTGGGAGTAATCGCCATTTTTTAAAGCATCACCCAAAGAGGCCAGATTGTCTATATTGGCAAATTTTGGATTATCAAGACGATCCTTTGGAATAAAATTATTGGTAATTGTCTTATTGGTTGATAAATTCTTGGCCGCTTTAAGACAAGCCCGCAACTCGTCTATCGAAAGATCATCTTCAGATTTCTGACAAACATTTAAATCCACACCATTTTTTTTAACCTCCGTCAAGATAATGTCGGCGGCTTGAATATTGTTTGTGCTCACACCGAGACCTTTGGCTAAAGCCGGTTTTTGAGCAATCAGTTCTTTGGCAATTTTAATTATTTCTTCTTCTGTATTGGCGCTACTGGTACTGGTCAATCGCGCCAATACCTCATTTTGGTAGGTAGTAGCTAAGTCCTGCTTCTTTTGATCATTTTTGTAAACATCATATTTGATACCGATCTGTACACCTTTGTTGAAATTTTGATCAAAAACTGTCGCGCATTCAGTTTTACTATTGCAACCAAGTTCTTGTGCCATAGGCGCAAGCGCAGTTGGTATATCAGTCGCTAACGTTTGGGCCGCCACAGATTGGAAAGCCGCGAGCATTAGGATTAAAGTCAAAAACTTAATGAACCACGCAATCGGCGATAAATTTATTTGGTTAATTTTCATATTTTGCTTGTTTAAAAAAATAATTTTATTTAAAAGGATTAAGGGTTTTCTTGGCCTCCGAAAACGGATTGATTGAAACACCCTGTAGAGGATTAGCGATCTTAAAAGGATTAGCGGCTTGAGCGGCACTATTGGAAGCATTAGTGGACAGAAGTTTCTGCTGAGCTTCAATATCAGCCTGAGCGACAGCATAACCTTTCTTATACTGGACCGAACCATACCAATAACCAAGACCGACCAAAATCACAAGCGCTAAAATTGCAATGATATAATTTTTTTTATCCACGAACATATATTTTTATTTTTAAATAATAATAATAATAATAATAAAACAACTAGAACGTCTTCCTTATTCGACTAAAGGAAGAATGGCACTAGGTTTAATTATAAATCTTTTTGGAAACATAATAAAGGAAGTTATCCACTTTTCTATAATATATATATACAGATATATTTTCTTAATCTGGCTCTAAACCCGGGGGATATTTGAAGAGCTGTAACGGAAAGAAAAACTTTTATAAAAATCAAAACCGTCTTCCAAACAGTCTTGATTGTTGATTGTTTGAAAAACGGTTAGTGTCGATATTGGCTTTTTAGGCCATTACCTCCAATGCTCTGAGAGCAACCCAGTCGGGCTTGCCTTTCTGGTCGAGGATGAAAAGAGCTCCAGGGTGAATTGCTGCGCTTATTACCAAGGCCTCCCTTTTTGACATAGGGAGTTTGTACTGCCGCATGAGATACACCCGAAGGGTGTATCCGACAATCCTGCCTTCACGCCTTCTCGGCATGTAAGTGAGGCGAGCCTCCACGAAGGACCAACTTCCTTGATCTGCTCTTGCCATATGTTTTTATTCAGAGTTTAGCGGAGCCAGTTCGGGAGAGGCTTGGAAACTTTTTCGACTCCTTCCACAGGCTTGTGGTTTTCGACGAAGCAGAGTTGCCCGTTAAGCCACTCCAGTCTTTCAACCAAGATTCCGAGACGTGCCGCGGCAGCTTTTTTCAAAGCCTTCCGGCGACTGATGATTGCACTGTTTTCCATTCGCTTTCCTTTAGCTACTAGGTTAAGGTTTATGAATCACTTAAAAGAACGTGATTCAATTTGCATAATATCATATAAATTAAATTTTGCAACTTGATCATTTTTAGGCTCCGAATTTGTCTCGCCCAAAGGGCTATGACCGAAGAAGATGATGTTCGAATAGCTATTATACAGGAACTACGTTCTTAAGCTTAAAAGTGAATTTAATCGAAGTATGACAGTTGAACTAAGGTACATAGCAGTAGCAACAAATATATGCCAAAGGAAGTGAGTGCCAATTGGAAATACTGGGCAAATATGAAAGTCAATAATTCTGAAAACAAGTGCTAGGGCCAAAATACTTAAGGGTAAAACAAAACTATAACTTGAACCAAACTTATGAGTTACTAATATGTTAAGTATAAAGAAAATCCATAAGACAAAGACATATTTTAGCGAGCCCTGAAAGATGCTCAACATAGGAATATATGCAAAAGTTAAGTAGTATACCAATGCTGTGAAAAGTAAGAGAATTATCGTAAATTTATAGTTCCGAGTTAAAGACTGAATTAGAAAATAGAAAGCAAAAACTATGAAAATATAAATAGGTATTTCGTCTAACAATAAAGTCGGAACTACCCTATATGAGTGCCACGCCAAACTTCCTATCCCTAGAATGACCATCATAACAATTAAAGATACACCCAACTTTCTATTATAATTTTCATTTTTTATAAGTTTATATAAATAATATGCACCTATGAAAAAGGCAAAATTGGTAATTGCATTAAGAGGCTCACTTAACCAAAAGTGTTGATAGAACTCGCAATATTGAGGAAACCTAGTAAAAATATCTACCATAAATTTTATTTCAACTATCTTGTATAGCAAGTGTGTAGCATGTATAGCAAGAACAGTCCTGCTATATTGTCCTTGCTATGTTTTGCTATATTCACTCAATATTATTAAAAAAGTATATCATTCTATTAATATTTTTGACAACCTAAACACTCTATATTTTTTGACGCTAAACGAGCCCCAAAAGCGCAAGATTTTGCAAACGAGAGCCCTTTCCAAAGACCAAATATAAGACCGGCGCGGTAAGCGTCTCCGGCGCCTGTGGTGTCAATGACGTGTTTTGGACGGACAGCTTTTATTTTTATTTTACTTCCATTTTGAAATATAACGCTACCTTTTGCGCCTTGAGTCTTTATAATAATTTTATTCGATTTGCGAAAAAATACGACAGGATCCTTTCTAAGAATAGTTTTTGTTTGTTTATACTCAATTTCATTTAAAATCAAAATGTCGGCAAGATTAAAACAGGCTATAAATTGTTTTTTAAAATAAAAATTAACCATTTGCCCAGGGTCAAAAATAGTAAGCGCATTCGGGACAAAATTTTTAAATTCACGAAAATGTTTATAAGTAGATTTTGGCGTACCGGGAGAAAAAATAGCAATGGATACTTTTTTAATTTCATTTCGATTTATTGTTTTCAAAAGTGATATTTTATGTATGTTTTTATATGCATTTGGCTTCCAAACTCCTATTTGTTCTTTTTTCTCATTAGTCACACAAGAAAAACTGGCAGTATTCATTTTTTTATTTATATGCACTCGCGAATCAACTCCCGACTTTTTCAGATAGGCACTGAAATCTTTTTTAAAATCTTTACCGACTAAAGAAAACAGTATCGGCTTAGCTCCAAGTGAACCTAGCCCATAAGCAATATTTGCTCCTGTGCCTCCATAAAATTCTTTGTCAAAAATTGTGTCCCAAACAACTGAGCCAACTACTAAAATTTTTCCTTTTTTATTCATGCTATTACTTCGTGCCGTCTCTCCAGCCCGCCATATATTCTTTTTGTTTTCTAGATAAAATATCAATATTTATGTTCAAACTTTTTAATTTCAAAAAGGCAATTTTCCTATCAATGATTTCAGGTAAAATGTGAACTGAATTAGAAAGCTTGCCTTTGTTTTTAATAATAAATTCGACTGCAAATGCTTGGTTGGTAAAACTCATATCCATTACAGAAGCAGGATGCCCTTCAGCGCTACCGAGATTTACCAGTCGTCCACCGGCAAGCACAAATACAGTTTTACCATTTTTCAATTTATAACTTTCTACAAAATCGCGCAAAGTTTTTCTTGTTTTTGTAATTTTTTTGAGCGCAATAAGATCAATTTCCACGTTAAAATGTCCGGAGTTAGAGATAATGCATCCATCTTTTATAGTTTTAAAAACTTCTTTCCCAATAACCTGAATATTGCCAGTTACAGTACAGATAAAATCCGCTTCTCTCGCCGCCTCTTTCATTGGCATAACACGAAATCCGTCCATCAATACTTCCAATGCTTTAACTTCATCAATTTCTGTGACTATAACATTCGCTCCCATTCCGCGAGCCCGCATTGCAAGTCCTTTTCCACACCACCCATAACCAGCAATCACGAAAACAGAACCGGCAATTAATTTATTGGTCGCTCGAATAATGCCGTCAAGAGTTGATTGTCCTGTGCCATAACGATTGTCAAAAAAATGTTTAGTCATGGAATCATTCACCGCAATAACGGGAAAAAGCAGAGAGCCTTCTTTTGCCATAGATTTTAAACGAGAGACACCGGTTGTAGTTTCTTCTGTGCCACCAATTATTTTTTCTATTTCTTTTTTACGCGAAGAATGAAGTTCAGAAACTAAATCGGCTCCATCGTCCATAGTTATTTGTGGTTTCATGTCTAGCACAGCATTTATATGTTCAAAATATTCTTCTTTACTTTCTCCTTTTTTCGCAAAAACTGGGATTTTAAAATTTTTCACCAACGCCGCGGCTACATCATCTTGAGTTGAAAGCGGATTTGAAGCGCACAAAAAAACATTTGCCCCTCCATCTTTTAAAGTAAGCATTAAATTGGCTGTTTCAGCCGTCACATGTAAACACGCCCCGATGGTGACATTTTTGAAAGGTTTTCTTTTAAAAAAGTCTTTTGCAATACCTGAAAGTACAGGCATATCTTTTTTTGCCCATTCAATTTTAGTCATTCCTTTTCTCGCTAAGTTAATATCTTTAATGTCGTATTTCATAAATATTATTCAACCACAAAAACCAGTTACTCTTTTTATCTGGTGATTCGGACACAGAACCATTTTAACATATTTTTAGAAAAATAATAGTCATCGAGCATGAGATTAGCTTTCAGTATTTTCTACGAAAAAATCGTGGGAAATCCTTTTGAATTCTTGGGATTCCGCCACTCCCGCCACACTCTCTCGCGCTTCGCGCGAGCCGAATTTTGGGCTTCATGCTGACTGGCTCCGGGGGTAGGGATCGAACCTACGACCAATCGCTTAACAGGCGACCGC
>JBBTYD010000020.1:0-8502 GCA_038061925.1 Patescibacteria group bacterium | reverse complement strand
AAATTATTTTTACATTGCTTCGTTTCGTAATGAGTTTTATTTTTCTTTGGGCGTTTTTCGATAAAGTTTTTGGGCTGGGGTTTACAACAACCGCCAAGCAGGCTTGGATTAATGGAGGCTCACCTACCTCTGGTTTTCTTTCCTTTGCGGTCCAAGGTCCTTTTATTGATATTTTTCATAGTTTAGCTGGTCTCCCCGTCGTTGATTGGATGTTTATGTTAGGACTTCTTTTTACAGGGTTAACTCTGGTCCTTAATAAATTTGTAAAATGGGGATGTCTGGCCGGAAGTTTGATGTTGTTGCTTATGTATTTAGCATTGCTTTTCCCGGCCCATAATCCAATTATTGATGAACATATAGTATATATTTTAGTGCTGATTCTTCTGGCATTCAAAAGCGAGGAAAAGATGATTTGAAGGCAGGTGATTCTTATTGTTTTAATGTAATATCTGTATGTCAGAAAAAAAAGGACAGACAAAAATAATGGTCTTTGGCGCTTTCGACAGTTTACATAAAGGGCACTTAAATTTTTTCAAACAGGCGAAAAATCTCACCCAGAATTCATTTTTAATTGTTTCAATAGCAAGAGATAAAAATGTTTTGAAGATAAAAGGGCGATATCCAAGCAAAAATGAGAAAAAAAGAATGGTTTTAGTTAAAAAATGCAAATTAGTTGATAAAGTGGTACTTTCTGGTGTTAAAAATCACATTCCCCATATTATAAAAGAAAATCCGGATATTATTGGCTTAGGATACGATCAAAAAACTTATGTAAAAAATCTTAAAAAAGATTTGAAAAATAAAGGTATTTCAGTGAAAATAATACGTCTTAAATCTTATCGGGAAAAAGTTTACAAAAACCACTTGCTAAGAGAATAAAGTTTTTGATATAATCTTTTTTGTCGAAAAAACGTGTACCATTTTATTTGTTAATGACGTATATATGAATATATGCAAGAAATAAATATGATTAAATCCATTAAAAGTTTTTTTATGAATAAGAATTTTGCTTCGGTGTTTTTGACCAGTCTGCTTTCCCTCTTGTTTATTATTATATTAGGAATTAGTCTCATCTTCTACTATCGCGCTAATATTTTCGGATATTTTGCCAAAGAATATTTAAAAGAAGCGCCAGCTGGAAATAATAAAAATGACGCGCAAGTGACAGAAAAGATTTTGGAGAAACAAACGATTTTTTCGCAAGAACGTTTTGTGATTGACGCGGTAAAGAAAACAAACCCAGCCGTTGTCTCGATAATTATCTCCAAAGAAGTTCCAAAATATGAAACCTATATTAATCCCAACCAACCACAAAATCCGTTTGGTGATTTATTTCCTGGTTTCTCTTTTAATATTCCGCAATACCGTCAAAATGGGACAGAAAAAAAAGATATTGGCGGAGGATCAGGATTTTTTATATCAAACAATGGTTTGATTGTCACCAATAAACACGTAGTTGATCAAAAAAATGTCGAATATACTGTTTTTACCAATGATGGCAAGAAGCATACGGCCCAAGTGGTTGCTCGCGATCCAGTTTTGGACATTGCTCTTATAAAAGTTGAAGGAACTAACTTTCCGTATCTTTCATTAGGGAACTCTGACCGGCTTGAGATAGGACAAAGCGTTATTGCCATCGGTAACGCGTTAGGAGAATATAGAAATACTGTTTCGGTCGGTGTAATTTCCGGGCTTGCTCGTTCGATAACCGCCGGTGATAACTCTGGAAGCGTTGAGACTCTGGATCATGTTATCCAAACTGATGCGGCGATTAACCAAGGAAATTCCGGTGGTCCGCTTTTAGATCTTTCTGGGAATGTAATTGGGGTAAATGTCGCTATTGCGCAAGGATCTCAGAATATCGGTTTTGCCTTGCCCATCAATAGTGTTAAAAGCGCAATTGAATCGGTAAAATCCACAGGCAAAATTATTCGTCCCTACCTTGGACTTCGTTATGTTTCTATCAATTCGGAAATGAAAGAAAAAAATAATCTAACCGTGGATTATGGAGTTTTGGTTAAAGCTGGAGCAAGTACCAATGAACTGGCCGTCATTCCGGGGTCTCCGGCGGACAAAGCCGGCATTGTTGAGAATGACATAATTCTAGAAGTTGATGGGGTCAAACTAGATGATAAAACTAGTCTCGCTTCCGTTATCCGCCAAAAAAGCGTTGGACAAGTAATAAACCTGAAAATTCTCCATAAAGGCGCTGAAAAGAATATTTCTATCACTTTGGAGGTTGCGAAAGACAGTTAAACATCGCTTTTTTGGATAGTGGAAGAAAGATAAATTCCCAAAAGCATCATTGCTCCTAAAATAAGAAAAATAAAATTAAAAGACGGAGTCAGGGAAAAAATTATAATAGCAACGAGCGGAGCGAAGATAAAAGCGACTGGAGCGGCGTTTCGGTAGATGCCGATGAATTCGTCATTTTCCGGAGCAATGTGCTTGAAAAAATAAATATCGCTCATGATTTCTATGGTTGATGCTCCGATTCTGGTAATAAAAAGGATTAGAATCCATATCCATATCTCGCGCTGTGTTATGAAAAATAAAGATAGCGTTGCCAGGGACACCAAAGTAAAACCGAAGATCAGCATCCTTCTTTCGCCTATTTTGTCGGAATATTTTCCAAGGAAGAATGGTAGGATGACAAACGGAGTGAGCATTATAGTGAATATCACGCCTATTTCACTCCAAGTGAAACCGAGGTGCGCGTTTAAATATATCGGCGTATAAATAATCATAAAAGCGTAGAAAAATTGCAAGAAAAAATTTATTTTAAACGCGCGAGTCAGATTTTTATTTTTAAAAAATATTTTAAGCGATTCCGATATAGGCGTTCTGTCGTAATTTGGATCGGGTGACTTTCTTAAGAAGAAAAATGAGACAATAAAGAAAAGAGCCATTACAACAAAAGAAATAAAATAAAGAGCAGAAAAGGAAAAATTGTTCAGAATTGTTCCGGAAACACTCTGGGCTAGAACCCAGGCCGCCGATATAATCGCTATATAAAGTCCGCGTATTTTCCCCACTCCGTAATTTTTAGAGAATATTAAGAGAAGCTCATCTAAAGAAAAAATAATTATAGTGTTTAAGGTAAGATAAGACACAAATATCGGAATTATCAGCCAGATGCTTTTAGATATGGACAAAAAGAGCAGGGAAATCGCGTTCAGCCCGACCGACCAAAGCAAGAATTTATAACTGCCGATTTTTATCAGTATTTTAGGTATTAACAGAAGCGCAATAATAGAGACTATAAACCCCAAGGTATACAAAAGACCCACGTTTTTTTCTTTCAAAAAAAAAGAAAGAAAACTGGAATTAACGTAAGATGTCAGCGCCAAATGCAAAGAAAATAAAAATCCGGCCAAGAAAATATTTTTTAAGTTAGGATTATTCTTAAACATGTTTCAGGTATTTTTAGACACTTAATATTACCGGTATAACCAAAGGTCTTTTTTCAGTTTTCTGGTATAAGAATTTTGAAACTGTTTCTCCTAATCCCGCCTTGATATAGTCAAAGTCTATCGGGTTTCTACTCAGATCGTGCTCTATCGCATGGCGAGCGGAATTTTTTATCGCTCCATCTTCTACTGATTTTTTAATAATAATTCTTACTTGACGCAAAAGTTCTTGATTTTCTTTTAGATATACAAATCCGCGAGAGATTAGATCAGGCGACTTTTTTAATTTTCCAGTTTTTTGATCAAGAAGCACGATAATGACGAACATTCCATCTTGCGCGAGCATAACACGGTCACGAATAACAACATCTTGCGCATCTCCGACTGATGTGCCATCCACCATCATAAGCCCCGAAGGCGCTTTCTCTTTACGCATTACCATTTTTTGTCCATCCGCTGATATTTCAATGATTGAACCATTGTCTGGAACCAAAATATTTTCTTCACTCATGCCAAGTTCCATGGCGAGTTCTTTATGAAGTTGAAGACGGTAATGATTGCCGTGAATTGGAATAAAAAATTTTGGATGTGTTTTTCGGTGAAGCCATTTTATATCTTCTTGATTGCCGTGTCCCGTCGCGTGGACGAAATCTTCGCCGGCGGTGCGATAACTTATAATGCGGGCGCCTTGTCTAGTCAGGCCGTCTTTCATTTTTTCTACCGCTCTTTCATTTCCTGGGACGATAGAGGCAGAGAGGATTATCGTATCTCCTTTATGTAGCATAAACTTTGTGTGAGTTTTGTTGGCGACGCGGTTAAGTGATGCATATTCTTCGCCTTGGGCTCCAGTCATCAGAATTACAATTCTATTAGGAGGATAATTATTCGCTTCTTCGATTGATATGATAGTGCCCTTTTTGGGTTCAAATAATCTCGCCTCTATTGCCACATCAATATTTGTTTTCATTGAACGTCCGTCAATTGCTATTTTCTTATTTTGAGATTCGGCAAATTTTACCACATAAGCGAGTCGGGTGATATGCGAAGCGAAAGCGGCAATAATTATTCGGCCACTTATTTTCCTTATTAAATTTTCAAGGCCTTGATGCACTTTTACCTCCGGTAACGAAAAGCCCTCGTTTTCAATATTGGTAGAATCAGTCATTAAAAGAAGCACTCGCGCTTTATCAAAAATAGAATATTCCTTCTCTTCTTCTTTCGAGACAACTCCGTCCACTTGGTCCAGCTTATAATCTCCCGGAGTCACAATCCATCCATGCTCTGTCTCCACAATTATACCCATTGAATCTGGAATTGTATGAGTGACTCCAAAAAATTTTACTTTTATTTTTCCGCAAGTTATTGTTTCATCTTTTTCCACTATATTTTCCTTCATCGCTGGCAAATGTGGAAATTCCGCTTGACGTTTTCTCATCATCAACACCGAAAGGTTTCTAGAATACACCGGGGGGTTCCCAATACGCGAAAGGACGAGAGGTACGCCTCCAATGTGATCCAAATGTCCATGCGTTATGATAAGCGCGCGTATTTTGTCTTTGTGTTCTTCGAGGTAAGTTGTATTTGGAATAACATAATCTACTCCAGGAGTGGCTTCATTAGAAAAATGCATTCCGGCGTCAATAACAATAATATCTTCTCCTATTTCTATGGCTGTCATATTCTTGCCGATTTCTTCTACCCCTCCAAGCGGTATGATGCGGATTATGCCTTTTTCTGGCGGGAGAATTTTTCCACTCAAATTTAATTGATTTTTTTTGCCAAAGGACGAAGATCTCCCTCCTTGTCTGTATCTTTTCTTGCTATATTGATAGGTGGAACTTTTCATTAATCTTTTCTTATCAGTTTCGTCTAAAGTATTGCGGGCAGGTGTTTTTTGCTCTTTTTTTTTATTGTCAACACTGATTGCGCTGAAAGATAGTCTTTGCTTCTTTATCATTTTTTTTGTTATTTATTAATAATAGTTATTTTTTCTATCTAAAGCAGACCAGCCCAGTTTCTGATTGAAAGGAATTGAATGATCTAGGGCTGATATTTTCCAAATATTTTCCAAATATTTTCTGTTTGAATATACCACGAATATGCGTTTAGGTAACGATCTGAAGGCGTAGCAATGTCATTTATCTTTATTTCCTTGAGGTTTTTAGACACTACATATATAAAATTTGGGCTGAAGAGAAATATGGCTGGCATATCTTTTGCAATTTCTTCTTTAAATTGGGTATATTTTTTTATTCTTTCTTGTTCGTCAATTGTCACAGATGCATCTTCCAAAATTTTGTCCACTTTGGCATTAGTGTACATAGCCACATTAAATCCTGGATCTTTTCTCTGGGAGGAATGCCAAAAAGCAAAAAGATCAGACTCATGATTTATAATCTCTCCAAATAAAAGCGCGTCATATTTGCGCGGGCGGATTACACTTTGATTTAAATTGCCAGTTTCAAAAGTTTTTATTTGAACTTTTATGCCGATGTCTGCCAAATCTTTTTTTATAAATTCGGCAGTTTTTGTAAGTTCGGGAACATTCCCTGTCGATATTGAGAACTCAAGTTTTGTCGTAACTTTCTTTTTTTTCTCCGTTGTCGTTTTTTCTAAAAATCCATCTAGGCCCATTTTCCAACCGTCTTTTGCCAAGTCGTTCTGTGCTTTTTGTAATTTTTCCTGCCGTGAAATATTATTTAGGACGGTTAATTTTTGATACTCCATCATATTAGGCGGTATTGGATTGTCAATGGCGACTCCATAACCGAAAAGCACATCTCTGATGATTCTATCTTTATCTATTGCTTGATTAATCGCAGTCACGACAGCTTTATCAGTAAAAAGACGATTAACATTTTGGTTAAAGAAAAGCCCAAATACTCTTGGAAGAACCGCAGACTCCACTTTGTAATTCCTTTCTTTTAAATTTTTGGCATTTAGAGGAGTAATCGAGTTTATCTCTTCTACCTTTTTATCAAAAAGGGCTTGGATAAGGTCGTCTTCATTTTGATAAAAATGCAAATTTATATTTTTAATATATGGTTCACCCAATATAAATTTTTTAAATGGTGTCAATTTATAATAATCTATAATTCCGGAAGATTTTTTACTGATTGAATTTATCATATAAGGTCCTGACCCGATTGGGTTCGTATTTGTATTATTAAGCTCTAAGGGCGTGTTATCCCACAGATGCGCGGGCATAATGCCAAGTGTTGTATTTTCTAAAAATGACGCATAAGGTTGTTTTAAAGTAAATTTGATAATTTTTTCATTTATTTTTTCAACACTGACACCATCCCAATTTACCTTTTGCGGGCTTTTAATGATTGAGTTTTTGACTTTATCTATAGTAAACAATATATCATCAGTCGTAATCGGTTTTCCGTCCTGAAAATATAAATCATTTTTTAAAGTGAAAGTGTAAATTAAGCCATTTTTTGACATTTCATATTTTTCCGCTAAATCTGGTAGGAGCGTGCCATTTGCGCCTTTTCTCATAAGGCCGGAATAAATCAATGTTACCAAGTCTAAGTCAGCCTCTGAATTTGCAAGTATCGGGTTTATGAAACGCGGGGTTCCGACGATGCCCAGAGCAATAGAGCCTCCCCGCAAGGGCACAGTTACCATAAAATATTTATTAATGCTTTGGAGCATTAATATTGTGCTTAATAATAGCGCCAGTGTAAATCCGGCAAAAATAGTCCATTCTCTCTTGGAGAAAGAAGCAAAGACAAAATTTATTTCTTTTTTTGAAGGTAATTTAAAATTACGCATACAACATTATCCAATCTGGGACAAAACAAAAAAGTTAGCTGTGAGCTTTTATAATTATAGACAAAAGCGCAAATAAAGCAAAAAGAATTCCACAGACGATAGACAAATAAAAAAGAAACTTCTCAAAACCTCGGCGGGTGTGGTGAAATCCTTCCCCCCCTCCTCCGCCCAAAGCTCCGCCCACTCCCGCGCTGGATTGTTGAAGTAAAACCGCTGATACTAACACAACCGAAATGATTATCTGCGCGTACGGCAGAATTCGTGTTACTAAATTCATTGCACGATTATTGCATATTACGGGCAAGAATGCAAATTTATGTTTCAAAATTTTTTACTTGAAAAATATCCGGAAAATTTAAAAATATGCTATGATTAGTTTATATTAATAATTAATTTAAAAAACTATGCAAGAAATAAAAGCTTTGTGTATGAAAGATCGGGATGCGAATAATAAGCCGACGATGCAAATAATGACAAATGTAAAAGTGGAAGAGAAAAACGGCCGATATTTTGCCAAGGGACAATGCGTCAAATGCGGGGGTAATCAGTTTAAATTCATGTCTAAGACGGACGCGGAGGCAATGAAATAATTATCAGTTTAATAAAATGAAAAGTGTTGCGCTTTTATTGACGATTGCGTAACATGATTTCGCAAAATCATATGGCAAAAGGAGATACCCATCAGCATAGAGAAAAAAAGAAGCCAAAGAAAGCTAAATAGAAAAAAAACGGAAGCAAGGCTTCCGTTTTTTTTCTAACATTTTGCTTGACTTATAAATTTGCTTAGTATACACTCTCCATTGCGTCTTTCCTTGTATGGATAGGCGTTTTAATTTATGAAGAACCTTGAAAACATGAATAAAAAGAGAACCCTTCGATTTCGATCGAAGGAGCAAGTTTCAAAAATGAATTTGAGTAAGTAAAATAATTTTTAGAGCAAAGATTAAACTCTAACTGAAAATAAAAAATATTTCTTTAAAATGCTAAATGGTGTCGTAGACATTGAGGAGCGTAGCGACGAAATGCTGTTTTTTGTTTTGTTTCGTTCTGAAATTGCAAAGCAATTTCATCCTGAACGAAGTGAAGGATATAATATCCCTCGCTTACGCTCGGGATTATTTTGCAGAGCAAAATAACTTTTATTTAGAGTTTGATCCTAGCTCAGGATGAACGCTGGCGGCGTGGATAAGGCATGCAAGTCGAACGAATTTTTCATGTTCCGAGACGCGATTATATCAAATCAAAGTTTTTGAAAAATTAGTGGCGAACGAGGTAGTAATACATAGGAACTTCCCCTTTAGTCGTGAATAAT
>JBBTYD010000019.1:0-3181 GCA_038061925.1 Patescibacteria group bacterium | reverse complement strand
ACAGTAATAATAACATTATTGGGATATAAATATGAAGGATGTGGAGTGGATAAGTTATTCACAACCGTAATATTCTGAATATTGTTGAATTCGGGTCGCACGATTTGATAAAATTACACTAGAAAATGCTATAATCTCAGCATGACTGTCTCTCGTGAATTAAGAATTGGTATAACTGACGCACAACAGGATGTTCCCCTCAAACCTGCGAAAACCATATGGTCAGTGCACGAAGTTCATCCATGGTATGTGAAATACACTTACCCAATACTTATCCATTTTCTGAAACCATTTGTTAAAGCATTGTGGGTTAAGGAAGTGACCGGTATACATCATATTCCTAAAAAAGGACCCGTTATTATCGCTTTTAATCATCAGAGTTATTTCGATTTTATCTCATTTATGGCTGTTTGCCCTCGTCCAATTCATTTTCTATCTGCGGAGAAATTCTTTTCACATATTCTTTGGGCACCATTTATGTATCTTTCTGGACAGATAAAAGTTGAACGTTTATCTCATGAAAAACATATTCTTCACGAATTAATTCATCAACATCTCATTAAAGGTAAAGTCATTGGTATTTTTCCTGAAGGAACTAGATCTGCAAGCCCAACGAACATGCTTCATGCATTTACCGGTGTCGCAAAATATGCTGTATATACAGGAGTGCCAGTAATTCCAGTTGGTATAAAAGGTGTTCATGAAATAATGTCTCGTCATGACTATAGACCAAAATTTAAGAAGACCATTTCACTTCATATTGGAGAACCGATTCATTTTACTGAACACTATGGTAAGATTTTAGACGAAAAGACATACCGTGATCTAACAGATAGAATTATGTTAGAAATATCACGCTTATCAGGTAAGGGGTATACCCACATTGGTAAAATTCACAGAGATAATCATAGATGAATATAATTTATTATGAAAGAGCTTGTAATCTTTGATGTAGATAATACAATCGTAAATGGACAAAGTCAGAAATTACTTTTATCTTATATGCATTCAAAAAGAAAAGTAGGATTATTATATTATCTTGAGATTTTACCATGGTTTATCCTGTATAAAATGCATATTATTAATGATCCGAAAAGAATAATGTCTTTTGCGTATTCATTCTTAAAAGGAAAGACTGAGACAGAGGTTGATGAACTAATCAACTCATTCTTTACTGAATCTTTACAAAAGAATATTTTCCCGGAAGCAATTAATCAGATGCAGCTTTTTCAGAGAAATGGTGGGGAAGTTCTCCTTGTATCTAATGCACCGAATATAATAATTAAAAGAATTGCTAGATATTTAAATATCAGCCATTACTTATCAACAGAGCTCGAAGTGAATAATGGGGTGTATACTGGAGCAATAGTTGGTATGCTTATGTATGGAGATAATAAACTCGTTGCAATAAAAAAATATGCAAAAGACAACGGATTTGAATTGGAAAGAGCTTGGGCATATGATGATCACGAATCAGATTTATCAATTCTTCAAGCAGTAGGACATCCTGTGGTTGTTAATGCCACATCTTCATTGCAAAAGATTGCTAACCAAAAACATTGGGTTTCGTGTAAATGGAAAGCCTAAAATAATATGAATTTATTTTCCATAACAAGTCTTATGATATTTGCAAGCAGTATAGGCTTCGGGTTGTCTGTATATGCAAGTGATCGTAAATCTAAAGTTAATAAGCGATGGTTCATTTTTTCTGGTTTTCTTGCAATGTGGGGTCTTGGAATATTTGGTGTGACTTGGTCAAATAGTGTTCAATCAGCATTTAGTTGGCAGTATATATTGGATGTTTCCGCCATCTTTATGGCTGTTTCATATTTTGTTTTTGCCTCTGAACTTGTCAAAATTAATAATCGTATTTGGCAAATACTTTTGTATATTATCGGAATAGTTTTTGCTATTTTTAGTTTCACACCATATTTCAAAACAGGAGTTGCATTACGCTACGGCTTTTATTGGATTGTACCTGGGCAACTATATTTCATTTTTCCGATATTCTTTTTATTAATTGTTGTTTTCAGCTTGATACTTTACATTCGAGCATATATAAGAAGTACAGATTACATCTTTAGAGCACAGATTAGGAATATATTTTTAGCAAGTTTAATTGGATTTAGTGGAGGTATGACCAATTTTTTACCGCAGATAACTAATACTTATCCTTTTGGAAATTATTTTGTTTTACTTTATCTATTCTTTATGAGCTATGGAGTATTAAGATATAAACTATTAACTGCAAAGATAATTTCTGCACAGCTGTTTGCTGGAGCAACTTTCCTTGTATTTTTATTTAGTTTCTTACAGGCAGATACAATAGAGAATAAAGCAATAAGTCTTTTATTGCTGATATTAGTGGGGGTATTCAGTTTCCTCCTCGTCAAAGGCGTCTACCGCGAAGTCTCCCAGCGCGAGCGCATCGAAAAATTGGCGGAGGATTTGGAGGGGGCGAATAAACATTTGACGGAATTGGATAGGCAAAAGTCGGAATTCGTTTCGTTCGCGACGCATCAGTTGCGGGCGCCACTGACCGCCATGAAGGGCTACGCGTCGCTGATTTTGGACGGCGACATGGGTGAGCTCGGCGGGCAGGCGCGCGAGGGGGTATTGAGGATTTTCGATTCGACGAATACTCTAGTCTCGATAGTCGATGATTATTTGAATGTCAGCCGCATCGAACTTGGCACCATGAAATATGCCTTCGATACCGTTGATTTGAAGCAACTCATAGAGGATACCATCGCCGAAATCAAACCCAATATAGACGCCAGCAAGCTAGCTTTCTCATTCAACGCCGAAACAAACGGCAGAGACTATCGCATCACCGCCGACCGAGACAAATTGAAGCAAGTAATAGCCAATATCATAGACAATTCCATGAAATACACGCCGAGTGGTTCCATTACAGCAACACTCTCTCATGACAAAATCGCCCATAAATTCATCTTCAAGGTCAAAGACACCGGCATAGGCATAGCACCTGAAGTATTACCCCGACTATTCCAGAAATGGAGCAGAGCCCAGAATGGCACCAAAACCAATATTCGGGGCACCGGACTCGGACTCTATGTGGCCAAGCAGATAGTCGAGGCGCATCACGGCATACTCCGCGCGGAGTCTGAAGGCGAGGGCAGAGGTTCGACCTTCATCGTGGAAATCGAGCCGTTCGCGA
>JBBTYD010000018.1:0-2735 GCA_038061925.1 Patescibacteria group bacterium | reverse complement strand
AGTTTAATAATTTATAATTGTTCAATCATGAAGCTTTCAATTGTTATTCCCGTTTACAATGAAGAATCGACAATTAAGACTATAATTGAGCGTGTTGAAAAATTATCACTCCCAGTAGGTATTCAAAAGGAAATAATTATTATTGATGACGCATCAACGGATACCACTCCCGATATTTTGTCCCAATATTCATCTCGTCTTCATATCATCCGCCACGAGAAAAATCGAGGCAAAGGAGCCGCGGTACGAAGCGGTTTTCTGGCATCAACCGGTGATATAGTCGTTATTCAAGATGCCGATCTGGAATATGACCCATTGGATTTACCCACAATGCTTGAACCAATAATGTCTGGTAAGGCCGACGTCGTATACGGTTCACGACTGATGACCAATAAACCTCACCGTGTAATGTATTTCTGGCACTATTTAGGAAATATATTTCTGACACTCATTTCAAATATCTGCACCAATCTTAACCTTACCGACATGGAGATCTGTTACAAGATGATGACTCGTGAAGTTCTCGAAGACATAAAAATGAAACTAACATCAGAACGGTTCGGTATTGAACCGGAGATTACAGCCAGAATAAAGCACTATAGAATCTTTGAAGTCGGAATTTCTTACTCTGGACGCACATACAAGGAAGGAAAAAAGATAAACTGGAAAGACGGTGTGGCCGCCTTATGGCACATAGTGAGATTTAATTTATTATCCTAGCCTATAAATTAACCATGATACCAATCAGACATTTTATAGAAGAACACAAATATTTTTTCATTATTGTTTCCATAGGAATTATGGTCCATTTAGGCGTGTTTATAACATTGAAAAGCATAGCCGTTGCTCATCCCAAATCTTTAAATAACATGTTTCCTATTATGGGCGGAGGTTTTGATTCAACTCATTACAGCACGCTTCCTGATAATATATTGAAATATGGAAATTTCTCGTTACAGCCCGGCTCAAACGGAAATCCGGAAACATTTCGCACCCCAGCTTACCCATTCTTCGTCGCGATAATTAAATACCTCACAGGTGGCATCAATGCAGTGCCAATCTTTCAAATCCTTCTTCTGGCTTTCAGCGCGTATTTTGCGTATATTATCAGTTTATCAATTGCTCCCGCGTATAAGAAAATTGCTCTTGCCACTACAGTCTTCTTTATGTTCGACCCTGTCTCCTTCTTTGCCACGCAATTTCTAGCAACGGAGTCGCTTTATACCTTTTTCTTTTTGCTATGTATTTATTTTCTGGTCAAAAAGTCTCGATCCCAAGCACAAGCCTTCGGTATGGCCGGACTCTTTTATGGTTTTAGCACGCTTACGAGACCGTCAGGTCTATATATGATTATTCCCATCGGGTTATGGTTTATTTGGCGTTTATTTCACGACCAAAATAAAAGAATCTTATGTATGCATATTGGGATTTTCTGCATTATCACCGCTATTGTGCTTGGCCCATGGTACATACGGAACGGAATTAGGACTGGCGTTTATTCGCTTTCATCCTTGGAAGCTTATAATACGCTGAACTTCAATTTGCCAGTATATCTGTCGTACGAAAGCGAGTATCAGCTGTCAATCGAAGATGTGCGTACCGAACTCCATAACAAAATAGGAAATATTTCCGACGATGAACAACTGGATCTCCGCAACAGCCCGATGATCAAAAAAGTAGTTTGGAATGAAATAAAACCGCACCTTTTCGGTTACGCGTTTTTTCACATAAGCAAAAGCATGAATTTCTTCTTTAGCTCCAGTCTAAAACACAATGCCAGCATACTCCGCGGATTTTGGGAGGGGCAACCGCAAGAAGATTGGCACACGCAAACAAGTTTGATAAACAGCATTATCGATGGTAGGCTAAAAGATGTCATGGTTTGGTTGTACACAAATATTATTTACTTTCCGGAAAATGTTTTTTTGGTATGCTTATTCTTACTTGGTCTCTACTGGAGCATTGTTTCAAAATCAAGTAACGCCCGGCTTCTGTTCTGTTTCATATTATTCCTTGGAATCTTAACTAGTCCGATAACAAATCCTAGATATCGCGCGCCGATCGTGCCTTTCATCTATTTTTCCGGCTTTATGGGAGGAGCATTGTTGATTGAAAAATTGAAGAGAAAGAAACCAATATTAGAAACTCCATGAACATTCAAGTTCAACAAAACTACTATTTCAAAGAGAAATACGCCTCTCTGGAACGATTTATCTCTTATTTCCAGCAGATCGATAGCATTCATCGGTTTCCTGCGCAGTCGCTCCTTTTTATCGGTGTTGGTGATAGTATGGTGGCGGATTTCCTTAAGAAAAAATATCAAGTGACCACAATAGACATTGACCCGGCACTCAAGCCTGATATATGTGGCGATATACGCCAATTACCATTCAAGAATAATTCCTTTGATCTTGTATGTGCTTTTGAAGTTCTAGAACATATTCCTTTGGCTGATGTCAAAGACAAAGCTATCCCAGAGATTGCCCGCGTATCACGCGGAGGAGTCATCATTTCCGTGCCACATCGCCGCGCGGGATTCGAGATTATATTCAAATTCCCTTTTATTCGGACTCTTTTCAAGAAAGATTTCCTGCGTCTAGCATGGTTTATGCCGGTACGATTCCCAGGTTTTGCTATTTCAGGACAACATTATTGGGAGATTGACGGCTGGACCACTAGTTTGAAGTACTTTCGTTCCATACTTAGTCAGCATTTCAATATTATCGGTGAGAAAA
>JBBTYD010000017.1:0-2363 GCA_038061925.1 Patescibacteria group bacterium | reverse complement strand
GGAATAACTCAAAATATTTCCGCTTATGAAGTTGAGGTTCCTCAAGAGGAACCGAAATCCCGAGAGAGCGAAGCGAATCGAGGGATCCCTCGATCAACTCGGGCCTTCGGCTCTGAGGCTCAGGCTCGAAGAGATGATTTTGCTAATCGCAAAATCACTTTTTTGGATACCCCGGGTCATGAAGCTTTCTCAAAAATGAGAGAACGCGGAGCCTCGATTGCTGATATTGCTATCTTGGTGGTATCGGCGGAAGATGGTGTAAAACCGCAAACGATTGAAGCGTGGAAAACAATCACGGAAATGAAACTCCCGTCCATTGTCGCAATAAATAAAATAGACAAGTCCAGCGCCAATATTGAAAAAACAAAAACGGAATTAGCGGAAAATGAAATCTATTTGGAAAATTACGGAGGCAAAATACCATATGTGGAAATTTCCGCTAAAACCGGCGCTGGAGTGGATAGTCTGTTGTCCTTAATTTTAATTTTGGCGGAAATGGAAAATTTCACTAAAAATACCGAGGGAGGCGCTTCTGGTTTCATAATAGAAACAAATCTCGATTCTAAACGCGGAATCCAAGCAACTTTGATTATTAAAAATGGAATCCTGCGCAAGGGAATGTTTGTGGTCGTGGAAGATGCTATCTGTTCCACCCGCCTCATCCAAAATTTCAAAGGAGAGATAATAGACATCGCTTCTCCCTCCTCTCCAATACGTCTTTGTGGTTTTGATAAAATGCCTAAAGTGGGAGCTCCATTTAAAACTTTTAAAAATAAAAAGGACGCTCTAAAATACACGCAAGATTATAAAAATTCGAGAGTGGAACTTTCGCTTGGAAATTCAACTTTCAAATCAGAAAACCCGCCGGTTTTGGCCGTTAAAAAAATAATTCCAATACTGCTCAAAACCGATGTGTCTGGCTCGCTCGAAGCCATTGAAAAAGAAATAACTAAAATAAAAAGCAAAACAGAAATCCAAAGCGCGGAATTTAAAATTATAAGGAAGGGCGTCGGACCAATTTCCGAATCAGATATAAAAAATATATCTAACAGTGAAGATGCAATTATCATTGGATTTAATGTAAAAGCTGACAAGAGCGCTCTCGAAGTTGCCCAAAAAAGAGGAATAGTTATTTCTTTTTTTGATATTATTTACAAGATGACAGAATGGCTTGAAGAACAGATGGAAAATAGAAGACCTAGAATTGAGACCATAGAGACCACCGGTCGAGCAAAAATTATCAGAGCTTTCAGTCGCACCAAAGAACGTCAAATAATAGGAGGAAAAGTGACAGAGGGACGTTTGCTCTTAAATGGAACAGTCAAAATAATGCGCCGAGAATTTGAAATTGGACGTGGAAAAATTGTAAATCTGGAAAAAAGTAAAATAAAAACGAACGAGATCGCCGAGGGCTCCGAATTCGGCATGATGATCGAATCAAAGATAGAAATTGCGCCAGGCGATATTATAGAAATGTTTAGAATAGAACAAAAATGACTCAAAGAAATGAAAAAGTGGCAAATTACATTAAAGAACTCACCGCCGAGTTTTTGGGACGAGAAAATAACAGAACTTCGCTTATCACTGTTACTTCGGCAACTTGTTATCCTGATTTAAAACGCGCTACTGTGTTTATAACTGTACTTCCGAGTTCAAAAGAAAAGTCGGCGCTCCAATTCGCCAGACGCAAAAGATCGGAATTGCGTGAATTTTTTAAAAAAAATATGACTCTAAAAAATATTCCTTTCATTGATATCGCTATCGACTTAGGAGAAAAACACAGGCAAAAAATTGACGAATTGCTTCGAGAAAAGTAGGATATAATATTGGCCTGGTAGCCAAGTGGCGAGAGCGTAGCGAATATGACATTCCTCTGCGCAGAGATTAGAACGTTTAAAAAGCAAAGTTTGATTAATATGTAAAGTTACGGCCTGGTAGCCAAGTGGTAAGGCATTCCTCTGCAAAAGGAATATACGGCGGTTCAATTCCGCCCCAGGCCTCCAAAAAAAAATTATCCGAGTTCCCTTTTGGTGGGCGAGGGGGGACTCGAACCCCCAAGTCTTGCGACATTAGTTCCTAAAACTAACGCGTATGCCAATTCCGCCACTCGCCCAATATTAATAAATATACTAGCAATAAACCCACTAAACTCCAAATAAAATATGGGAATTTTCATCCCAAATACGCACAGCAATTGAACTTGTGGTCAGGCATAGTTTTCTGCTGAAAACTTGCACGACCCTGACTCGCACCGTCGTGCTCCGTCTCGCACAAAACATAACATGTTTTGTGCGCCCACCAGGGATCGAACCTGGGACATTCTCCTTAAGAGGGAGCTACTCTACCAGCTGAGTTATGGGCGC
>JBBTYD010000016.1:0-9649 GCA_038061925.1 Patescibacteria group bacterium | reverse complement strand
GTGCCCAGAGAGAGAATCGAACTCTCATGATGTTGCCATCAATAGATTTTGAGTCTATCGCGTCTACCAATTCCGCCATCTGGGCTTCTCGCAAACTGGGTGTTTTCCCCATTTACACTTTACTAAAATTTTATGTTAAAATCAATCTATGTCTAATTTATATTCCAATTCAATTTTTTGGATTGATACCGATAAGATAAAACCAAACCCCTTTCAACCGAGGCGAGATTTCGACATTGTTCGCTTGCAAGATTTAGCAGACTCTATAAAACAATATGGAGTGCTTCAGCCCCTGACAGTTTCTCGTCTAGAAGTGGAAAAAGAAGCCGGACTGGTGACTGAATATGAACTTATTGCCGGAGAACGCAGACTGCGCGCGGCTATTCTAGCCCAAGTGTCCCAAGTTCCAGTTATCATCCGCACAGGAGACACGGCCATTATGAAACTGGAATTGGCAATTATCGAAAACTTGCAACGTGAAGATTTAAACGCAGTTGATCGCGCTCGCGCTTTTTTTCGGTTGGCAAGTGAATTTAAGTTTACACACAATGAAATTGCAAAAAAAATAGGCTGGAGCAGGGAATATGTGTCTAATTCTTTACGTATTTTGACTCTGCCCCCCGAGATTTTAACCGGTTTGTCGGAAGGCAAGATTACGGAAGGTCATACTCGACCGATATTGATGCTGGCTGACCATCCGGAAGAGCAAATGGTCTTGTTTAAAGAAATTGTGTATAAAAAAATCACTGTCCGCGAAGCGGAAAGGCTGGCTAGAAAAATAGCTTATGATCGAGTACGCAAGAAAGAATTCATACCCGATCCGGAGATAATTGAACTGGAAGAAGAATTTCAAGAAAAATTAGGGACTCGCGTCCATATAGATAGAAAAGAACTGGGTGGACAAATTAAAATTGATTTTTTCTCCACGGAAGATTTACGTGAGATTTTAGATTTAATAAATAAATCGGAGAGCGTAAAAAATCCAACTGAAATGCTTGAAAAGCATATTGCGAAAAAAGATATAAACGGAACGATTGAATCGGGAGATGGATTTAACGTTTTAGTGGCCAATGAAATGCCAGTCGATGACAGATCGAAAGAAGAAAAGAAAGAAGATGACACAGAGTTATACAACATTTCTAATTTTAGCGTCTAAAATTATTCAAGAACGTCCGAAAAATTTGAGCCTATTAAATAAACTGTTTTTTTCCAGATACGATTTTATGTGTTTTCTGGCGACAGTCGTTTTCGTGTGTTCTAACCATTTGCTAGACGGGTGAGCATTTTTTCTTGTAATTATTTCCACAATATCTCTGTTTTTTAATTTTAAAAAAATATGAGATATTTTGCCGTTGATTTTTGTTTCAGAAATATGATCGCCGATTTCCGAATGGATTGAATAAGCAAAATCTATTGGACTTGAATCTTCTGGTAAATCAATAACATCTCCTTCTGGAGTAAAAATAAAAATACGATCATTAAAAAAATCCATTTTTAAATTATCCGTAAAAGTTTCTGGATTATCCGGTGTATAATTTAAATTTTTCAATTCTTCAATCCATTTAAATTTTAATTTTTCATTATTATTAATTTTCTTATCATCTTTTTCTCGGTAAGAAAAGCGCATGAGGACACCGTAGGCTGCTTCTGCGTGCATTTCTTTTGTTCTTATTTGAATTTCCACGGTTCCACCTGAACCGGTAAAAATAGTAGTGTGCAAGGATCTATAACCATCCGGTTTAGGAAGCGCGATATAATCTTTTATCCTGCCGGGTAGTGGATTCCAGATGGAATGGATTATTCCCAACACCCTATAACATTCTTCTACACTTTCAACGACAACACGAAGCGCCACTATGTCGTATATTTTTTTAATATCCATATTATACTTTAAGAGTTTTTTCCATAAACTATACTTGTATTTGACTCGATGGTTAATTTCAACCACTTTGATTTTATTTTTTATTAATTCTTGTTCTAGCTCTTTTTGTACTTCGGTTAGATATTTTTCATATAATTCCTTTTTTCCTTTTATTATTTCATTTATTTGCGCGTATTCTTTTGGATAGGCATAAGGGAAAGCGATCTCTTCTATCTCGCCTTTTATTTTTCCCATTCCGAGACGATTGGCCAATGGCGCATAAACTTCTATTGATTCTATTGCGATTCTTTTCTTTTTATCTTCTTCCAAGAATTTCAATGTTTGCAAATTATGGAGTCTATCGGCAAATTTTATAATAACCACCCGCAAATCACTGGCCATTGCGACAAAAAATTTACGTAAATTTTCCACATATCTTTGATGTCCTTGATATTTTAAAGTCCCTAATTTTGTCACGCCATTTACTAAAAAAAGTACTTCAGAACCAAATTCTTTTTCTAATTCTACGTCAGTTATTTTTGTATTTTCTAAGACATCATGTAAAAGACCACTAACGATCGTCTGCGTGTCCATTCCAAGTTTTGATAAAGTTTTCGCAGTCTCAAAAACATGATTAAAATATGGCTCTCCACTTATTCTTTTTTGTCCTTCATGGGCACTTTCTGCAAATTTATAAGCTTTTATTATAAGTTCTTCTTCACTCTCATTTATTTCTTCCTTAAGGTCTATTATTTCTTTTACGGAAGCCATATTCACATAGTATAGTTTTAATAACAAAAAGCAACATTTTTATTTACATTTTTATATTTCAATTTTTGGTATTTTATGGGGGTTATGCATAAGACAGGCTTTATTCGAACAACGTTCAGGAATAGTTTTAGTGCCTTCCATCATTAATGAACCGCATTCTCCGCAGGTCCGACCGGTGGGTTTTGCTTTGATGGCAAATTTACAATCTGGATAATTAGAGCAAGAATAAAAAATCCCAAATTTTCCACGTCGCTCGGAAATATCTCCTTTTTTACACAGAGGACAAATTACCCCGGTTCTTTTTTTTGCTTCTTCTGCTTCATCATTTTTAATGAATTTGCATTTTGGATAACGAGAGCAAGAAATAAAAGTGCCAGTTCCATCACGCCTTTCTTTCACCACCAGTTTTCCACCCCCAGATTTACCTTTTTTTTCTCCACATTCTGGACACATTTCCCCAGTTTCTTTGGGGCCTTTTAATTCTGTGCCGTCAAGCATCAGAGCTCCAGCGCAATCTGGGTATTTGGAGCAAGAATAAAATTTACCTCCGCGAGAAAGCTTTATAATCATTCTGGATCCGCATTTTGGACATTTTATATTCTCTCCCGCATCGCCTAAGTTCGTGGCTTTTTCCAATTTATCTTTTGATTTTACATCTTTTGAAAACGGTCCATAGAAATCTTTTAGTGTTTTTTCATATTCCCGCTCACCTCGAGAAATTTCGTCTAGCTCATCTTCCATTTCCGCGGTAAAAGTGTCAGAAATATAGTTAGCAAAATGTTTTTCTAAAAAATCTGAGACAACTTCGCCAACATCGGTTGGGAATAACGTCTTGCCTTTTTTATCAACATAGCCTCTCTCTTCAATTGTTCTCATAATAGACGCATAAGTGGACGGTCGGCCGATTCCTCTGCTTTCAAGTTCTTTAATCAAGCCGGCCTCGCTATATCTATCTAGCGGTTCAGTAAATTTCTCTTCATTTGCCAGATTTAGCAATTTCAATTCTTCCCCAACTTTACATATGGGCAGTTCCACATCATCACTTCGCGCATCATTATCCACTTTAAGCCATCCCGGAAAAAGTAAACGAGAACCATTAGCAGAAAAATCTGGAAATTTAAAATCTATTGCGGAAGCCTTGCTTCCGCCAGCTGGCGGAAGCAAGGCTTCCGCAACTTTAACATTTGCCGAAATTTTTGTTTTTAATAATTTCGCATCAGCCATTTGGGAAGATACAACACGCTCCCAGATTAATCTGTATAGTCTGTTTTGATCTTCATTGCCAGCGATAATATTCTCTATATGAGTGGGACGTATTGCTTCATGAGCCTCTTGAGCATTTTTAGATTTAGTTTTATAAATTCTCGCTTCAACATACTCAGTTCCATATTTATTTTTAACAAGCGCAATAATTTGCGCTTGAGCGGTTAGGGACAAATTTGTGCTATCGGTTCGCATATATGTAATATGCCCAGATTCATAGAGCTTTTGAGCTATTTGCATCGTGCGTGAAGGGGAGTAACCTAGGCGTGAACTTGCAGTCTGTTGGAGAGTCGAGGTGGTAAAAGGCGCGCGCGGTGAACGTTTTTGTTCGGATTCTTTTACTCCGCTCACCAGCCATCTGCCAATTTTTCCTTCAGCCATTATTTTTTGAACCAATTTTTCATCCCGTGGTTCAAGAGAACATTCCAAAGTTATCTTTTCTGTCTTAGGGGTTTCAAATAAACCAAAGATTCTCCAATATTTTTCCGGAATAAAAGATCGAATTTCACGTTCCCGTTCCATAATTATACGGAGCGCCGGGGATTGGACACGACCAGCCGAAAGTCCATATCGCACTTTTTTCCAAATAAGCCCGGAAAGATCATAGCCCACTAGACGGTCTAAAACTCTGCGCGCTTCTTGAGCTTTACGTAAATCCGTATCAATCTTTCGAGGATGTTGAAGAGCCTCCAGAACTGTTTCTTTTGTAATTTCATGAAAAGTCACTCTTTCGATCGGCGCTTTTACTTTTTTATCTTGTTTCAAAAGTGTCTCTATATGCCAAGCAATAGCTTCTCCTTCGCGATCAGGGTCAGTCGCCAGCACTATTTCATTCGCCTTTTCAGCTAATCCTTGCAATTCGCGCACAATTTTTTCTTTCCCTCGAGAAATTTCATAACGGGGGATAAATCCCGCTTCTATATCGATTGCGGTTTTATTTGATTTTGGCAAATCACGAATATGTCCGACAGACGCGCGCACGACAAAAGAATCTTGATCTGTTTTCACCGAAGTTCCAGCAGACAAGTATTTTTCAATAGTTTTTGCTTTTGAGGGTGATTCAACAATTAATAATTTCATAGCTCACCAAGTATTACACAAATTTATATTCTTTTGCAAATAAACATATAATTAAACTAATCTAATTTCTCCAGATATTTTTCTGCTGAAAAATTCTGTTGAGCTCGCCTCGCACCGTCGTGCTCCGGCCTTGCGATTAGGTATTTAACCTAATCTCACCCATTTCTTCCTTTATCAAACCCTTGATTTCCATGACAGACAGTAGGGCATTGGCTGTCGGTGTCGGCATCTTCATCGAGCGTATCAAATCATCTCGAGAAATTGGTTCCCGCAGTATTTCTACAACCTTTTTTTCTTCGGATGATAAATCTTCGAAAAGTCTTTTTTGTTTTTCCTCATTTTTTTCTTGTTCAAAACCGAGCGCTTCCAGTACGTCTTCCGCGCTTGTGACGGGAGTCGCGCCTTGCCGGATTAATTTATTTGTGCCTTTTGAATTTAGAGAAAAAATCGATCCCGGCACAACCAACAAGTCTCGGTTATATTCCGTTGTTAGTCGAGCTGTGATGAGAGTGCCGGACTTTTCTTCTGCTTCTATTATTAACACGGCTTTTGAAATTCCCGCCATTAACCTATTACGCATTGGAAAACTCCATTGAGTTGCTTTGAAATCAGGTTCAAATTCCGAGATTAGACATCCGCCATTTTCCACCACCTCATTCATTAGTCGAATATTCGTTTTTGGGTACATTGCTTCAATCGAAAGTCCAGAACCCGGAAAAACCACTGTCTGCAGTCCTGTTTGCATCGCTTTTTTGTGAGCAATGGTGTCTATCCCCATTGCAAAACCAGATACTATCACTATCGGATAACCTTTTAAACCAGCAATTATTTTTTCGCAAGCCTCGCGTCCGTAGGATGTGAATTTGCGCGAACCAACAACACCAAGGTATATTGAATTGGGTGATGGCAATTCGCCGATTATCCAAAGATTTTCGGGAGGTTGGGGAATTTCCAAGAGCGCTTTGGGAAATTTATTTTTTGGTAGTTTTTTGATTTGCATAAATGAAAAGCGAGAAATAACTTTTTTAAACCGCACATAATTTTCTGCTGAAAATTTGCTATGCTCGGCTCGTCAGCCTGCGCAATGCTTTTAAAAAGTTATTTCTCGCTTTTCATTATATCAACTTTCGTATATAATAAACACATATGCTAGACATAAAATTCATTCGGGAAAATAAAGACATCGTCCAAGAAGGCGCTAAAAAGAAACATTTAGATATTGATGTCGCCAAGCTTATTGCGCTTGATGATGAACGCTTAAAAGAGCTCAAAGAAGTAGAAGATTTGCGAGCAGAAGTTAACAAAGTTTCCAACGACATAGTTCGCAATCAAGATTCTGCGCTCAAAATTCAGCTTATTGAAGAAATGCGCGTTGTGAAGGAGGAGATCAAGAAAAAAGAGGAAAAATTAAAAAAAATAATGGAAGAATGGCAAAAAATGATGTTGCAAGTGCCAAATGTTCCCGACATGTCTGTACCCGAGGGAGCCAGTGATACTGAAAATAAAGAAGTAAAAGTTTGGGGTGAGAAAACCATATTTAATTTTGCGCTAAAAGATCAATTAACTTTAATGCATAATCTTGATCTGGCGGATTTTGAGCGTGGAACAAAAGTTTCCGGCTTTAGAGGATATTTTTTAAAAAATGCAGGAACACTTTTATCTTTCGCTCTTTGGCAATTTTTTTTAGAGAGTTTGGTAAATAAGGGTTTTACCCCGATGATTGTGCCATCACTGGTCAAAAAACAAACCCTAATGGGTACGGGATATATTCCGAGCGGGGAAGATGATTTGTACAAAAATCAAGACGGTGATTATTTTGCGGGTACGGGAGAGGTTGCGACAATGTCTTATTATGCAAATGAGGTTTTAGATAAAATAAAATTTCCGATAAAATTCGCATCTTTTTCCACTTGTTTCCGCAGAGAAGCGGGATCTCATGGTAAAGATGTCAAAGGTTTTTTTAGGGTGCATGAATTTTATAAATTGGAACAAGTCGTGCTGTGTGAAGCTAATCATGAGGAGAGCGTAAAGCTTCATGAAGAAATTACAAAAAATATAGAGGATTTGCTCAGGGCTCTAAATTTGCCTTACCGTATTGTTGCCAATTGCGGCGGGGATTTAGGTCTGGGGCAAGTTAAAAAATATGATATTGAAGTTTGGGTGCCATCCCAAAATAAATATAAAGAAACCCATTCTTCTTCTTACTTTCATGATTTTCAGACAAGACGTTTAAATATAAAATATAAAGATTCTGACGGGAAATTAAAATATGCTCATTCTCTCAACAATACGGCTATTGCGACTCCCAGAATAATTGAGGCAATTTTAGAAAATTACCAACAAGCTGATGGCACCGTGAAAATTCCAGAAGTCTTGCAAAAATATATGGGAGGAAAAGAATACATTAAATAGTATGCAAAAACGAAATGTTTTAAATTCTCCGCGACTTTTGGAACTTAAAAGACATAGACGCAGAATTATTTTAAATAAAATTCTGCTTTCTTTGCTTGCGTTTCTGGTGATCTTTGCTCTAGCCGCTTATATTTCTCGTATTCCCAGTTTAAATATCAGTGAAGTGAAAATAACAGGCCATAAGTCGGTGGATGCGGAAATAATTAAAACTGCCGCGCAGAAAGAAATTATTGGGAATTATTTATGGTTTTTTCCGAAGACAAATATATTATTCTATCCAGAAAATAATCTAAAAAAAGAATTGCAAAATCAATTTAAAAAACTCAAAGATATAAGTTTTTCTATAAAAGATGGAAAAACTTTAGAAATTTCAATAACAGAACGAATCGCCTCATATATTTGGTGCGGAGTTAACTTGGTAGTCGGACTACCAAGTAATAGTGATTCGACTACCGAAGGGGAAAAATGTTATTTTGTGGATGAAGCAGGTTATATTTTTGAGGAAGCGCCGTATTTTTCCGGAGAAGTTTATTTTAAGTTTTATGGCCTCGCGGATATCGGGACTTATTTCTTAAAAGAAAATTTTAAACAATTAATTTATTTTAAAAACACTTTGGTGGCGATGGGACTCAAACCTGTTTCCTTATATATCGAAGATAATGGGGATATTAAAGTTTTTCTCTCTGCTTTTAATAAAACACCAACCACAGGACCAGAAATTGTTTTAAAAATTAGTTCCGATTTTAAAACCGTGGCAGAAAATTTAGAAACAGCGTTAGGCACAGAACCTCTCTTGTCAAGTTTAAAAAATAAATATTCTTCCCTGGAATACATTGACCTTCGTTTTGGTAATAAGGTATATTACAAGTTTCGCTAAATGATGAATAAAAAATTTTTTTCAATTTCGCCCTATTTTAATTATGAAAAATTTTTGGACAAAACTTCAAAAACCAATTTTTTGTCTGGCTCCGATGGCGGACGTAACCGACTGCGCTTTTCGGCAAATAATCGCCAAGTATGGTAAACCTGATATTTTTTGGACAGAATTTGTTTCGGCCGATGGTCTTTGTTCGGCGGGCAGAAAGAAGCTTTTGATTGATTTAAAATATTCTGAAAATGAACGACCAATAGTGGCGCAAATATTTGGTTCCAAACCGGAAAATATAAAAAAAGCGTCCGCGCTCTGTAAAAAATTAGGTTTTGATGGTCTAGACATAAATATGGGTTGTCCGGACAAATTTGTTGAAAAGCAATACTCTGGAGCAGCGATGATGAAAAATCCAAAATTAGCCCGCGAATGCATCAGGGCAGCTATCGAGGGTGGGGAAGGATTACCTGTTTCTGTGAAAACTCGGATTGGCTATAATAAAAATGAAATTGAAACTTGGATTCCGGAGCTTTTGAAAGAAGACCTGGCCGCGCTTATAGTGCATTTGCGTACTCGTCAAGAAATGTCTGATGTTCCTGCGCATTGGAATTTGATGAAAAGAATAGTAGAGATTAGGAATAAAACAAAAAAGAAAACTTTAATTTTGGGTAATGGGGATGTCATAAACACTGACGATGGAAGGAGGAAGTGTCTAGAATTTGGTTGCGATGGGGTAATGTTAGGCAGAGCTATTTTTGGGAATCCGTGGCTTTTTACTCAATGTCAAAGAGACACTTTGACACAGAACTCAATGTCAAAGTGTCTCTTTGACATTGTTCTCCAAGAAAAATTAAAAGTGATGGTGGAACACACGAAACTTTTTGAAAAAATGTTGGGAGCTGATAAAAATTTTGCCATTATGAAAAAGCATTATAAAGCATATGCTAATGGCTTTGACGGCGCAAAACTCCTGCGGATTAAATTAATGGAAACTGAGAATGCTTCGCAAGTGGAAAATATAGTTAATGATTTTCTGAGGAAAATTTGATATACTTACTAAATGTATGATTTAGCTTTATATCGTAAATACAGGCCCAAAATCTTCAAAGAAGTTTTAGGACAAAATCATATCGTAGATGTGTTAGAAAGCTCGGTAGAAACGAATAAAGTCTCTCATGCGTACCTTTTTGTCGGCTCACGCGGCACAGGTAAAACTTCGGTTGCTCGAATTTTTGCAAGCGAAATCGGTGTGTCGGTAAATGACATGTATGAAATAGATGCCGCTTCTAATAGGGGTATTGAAGACATAAAAGAGTTGCGTGATGGCGCACGAGTATTGCCCTTTGATTCAAAATATAAAGTTTACATAATTGACGAGGTTCATATGCTCTCCA
>JBBTYD010000015.1:0-47472 GCA_038061925.1 Patescibacteria group bacterium | reverse complement strand
ACTGATCTCCGACGGTCTCATTGGCGCTAAGACGAAGAAGAAGATGAACCTGCTTTTGCCTTAAGCTTTAACAAGGTAAGTGGAAGGGTGGTTTATTTGCTTTTGAACTAAAATCGTGATATTCTCTTCGAGTAATGAAGAAAGATATACATCCAAAATACAATATAAAAACAAAGGCCACTTGCGCTTGCGGAGCGGTTTTCGAAGTGGGTTCTACTCTACCTTCCATTACGATGGAAATTTGCAGTCAATGTCATCCTTTTTATACCGGTAATGAAAAAATTATGGACACGGCGGGACGGGTAGAAAGATTCAACAAACGCAAGGCTGCGTCAGCTAAAGCCAAGAAATAATGGATTGGCAAGAATGGAAAAAAAATCAAGAAAATGTGGGAACAAAAGAATTGGGAACAGAAGAATTTCCAAATGAAATAATATTAGAGGTGCGGGCTGGGGCCGGGGGCGATGAAGCCTCTCTTTTCGCTTGGGAACTGGCTCATATGTATGAAAAATTTTCAGAATCGCAAGGTTTTATCTGGAGAGTTAATTATGAATCAAAAAGTGAATTGAACGGTTATAAAGAAGCTTCTTTTGAAATCAAGGGCAAAGACATTTTTAAAAAAATGCGTTATGAAACAGGTGTGCATCGAGTACAAAGAATACCCGCGACCGAAAAAAATGGCCGAGTTCACACCTCCACCGCCTCGGTCGCCGTGTTGCCGATTAGAAAAAAAATATCTTTTAAAATTGACCCCTCCGAGTTCGAAATGGAATATTCTCGTTCGGGCGGAAAGGGCGGACAAAATGTGAACAAAGTAGAAACCGCCGTTCGGATCATTCACAAACCAACGGGGCTCGATGTGCGTTCCACTAATGAGCGAAGCCAGCTGGCCAATCGGGAAAAAGCGATGATGATTTTGACGGCCAAGCTTCAACAATTAGAAGAAGAAAAAGAGGCCAGAAAATATGCAGGTGTTAGAAAAGAGCAAATAGGCACCGCCGACCGGTCCGAAAAAATTCGCACCTATAATTTTCCCCAAGATCGGGTGACGGACCATCGAATAAAAAAATCCTGGCACAATTTGCCTAGGATAATGGAAGGCGACATTGGAGAAATAATTAAAGATATCGATTCTGGAGTGATGGGGAATGAAAAAGGGGAATAATCCACAGCTTAAGTTGCTTCATTTTTATTTTATGTTAAAATTAGCCCTCATCTTGCTTAACGGTAAGCAGGCATTATAAATAGTTTTTTGTCCTTTTTATTAAAAAAGGAAGAAATAAGTTATGGCTACAAAGCTATATGTAGGGGGACTTCCTTACAGTACGGTGGAAGGCGCTCTTAAAGAGCTCTTCGCACAGGCTGGATCTGTAGTATCCGCTGTGATTATTATGGACAAGATGTCTGGTCGTTCAAAAGGTTTTGGATTCGTAGAAATGTCAACAAACGAAGAAGCGCAGAAAGCTGTTTCGATGTTTAATGATCAAGAATTCGAAGGACGCAAACTCACTGTCAACGAAGCTCGTCCCATGGAAGCTCGTCCACCACGTTCGGGTGGCAATGATCGAGGCGGATATGGAGGTGGCGGAGGTGGACGCCGAGAATATTAATTCTTTTCCCGAAAAACCTAAAAACCGTTCGCAAGGGCGGTTTTTGAGTTTAAAATTGGAAATGTTATCAACAAAAAAGTGTCTTGACCTTTGTTTGCAATTTTAGTATTATTTTAGAATAAAATGAGTGACTTGAAGAACGAAAAATTATTGACAGCAAGGGGAATTGTCACTGAAGCGTTGCCCTCCACTTTGTTTAGAGTTAAAATAGAGGATAAAAAGGAAAAAAATATCAAAGAGGAGAAAGAAATTTTGGCGTATCTTTCAGGGAAAATGCGGATGCATAGAATTAAAGTTTTAATTGGAGATTCAGTCGAAATTGTGCTTGACCCATATGGAGGAAAGGGGAGAATCATTAAAAGGTTGTAATTTTTTAAAGAATAGTGTATTATAGCACTTGTCGCTTAATTGCGGTTTTTAAAAAGTAAATATATTGAAAAATAAGGGTTTTTTCCTTGTTTTTTCTTTTGTTGTTACTAAGCCTCTTATATTTTATGAAAATTAAGTCAGCCGTAAAAAAAATTTGTGATAATTGTAAAATAGTCAGAAGGGCCAGGCATTTACGTATAACTTGCTCTAATCCTAAACATAAGCAAAGACAATAATTTTATTATGAGAATTCTTGGAATTACAGTGCCAAATGAAAAAAGACTTGAAATTGGTTTAACTTGCCTCTACGGTATTGGTTTTTCAAAAGCTCGTCAGATTTTAGATCAGTTGGGTATTGATCGTGGTCGGCGCGCTAGAGATTTAACTTTAGATGAGGAAAACAAAATTCGGGTTGTCATCGAAGGAATTTCAATAGAAGGAAATTTAAAGAGAGAGATCTCAGCCAATATTAAGAGACTGAAGGATATTAAAAGTTACCGAGGTATTCGTCACATAAAAAGATTACCAGTTCGCGGACAGCGGACAAAAACAAATTCTCGAACGGTTCGGGGTAACGTCAGAAAAACAATGGCCTCCGGTAGGAGAAAAGAAACCAAGACATAAAAATGACAAAAGTCAAAGTTACAACTAAAGAAGTAAAACAACCGGGAGAAGAAACCCGTCCCACCGAAAGTGGGGCGAAAAAAGTCCCACCCAAAACACCAAAAAAGAAAGTAACTTCTGGTGTTTTGTCTATTGATGCCACTTTTAACAATACCAAAGTGCTTTTGGCCGATAAGGCCGGTAATACATTATTTTGGTCAAGCGCGGGAAGTTTAGGTTTCCGAGGGGCAAAAAAAGGAACCCCATTTGCCGCTTCTAAGGTGGGTGATGTAATTGGGAACAAGGCCGCAATACTTGGAGTCAAAGATGTGGATGTAGTGGTTCTGGGAGTTGGATCCGGTCGGGAGCCTGCCATTAGAGCGTTTATGGCTCATGGTATTGAAATTACTTCGATTAAAGATGCGACGCCGGTGCCTCATAATGGGCCGAAAGCCAAAAAACCCAGAAGAGTGTAAAAAAGTTATAAAAAATTATGATCAGTAAACCGAAATTTAAAATTTGCCGAAGATTAGGCCCTGGTGTTTATGATAAATGTCAAACTGCTAAATTTTCGGCTGCGACTGGCAAACTGGCTTTGGTTGGCGCGCGTCGCCCAAAGGCTCCAACTGAATATGGAGCGCAGCTTATTGAAAAACAAAAAACGCGTTTTTCATACGGCATATCCGAACGTCAACTCTCCAATTATGTTAAAAAAGCTTCTCTAATCAAAGGGGTTGGCACCGTAGAAAAACTTTACGAGGAACTTGAATTTCGTCTTGATAATGCAGTTTACAGAATGGGTCTGGGAGCCAGTCGCAGAGCGACCCGACAGATGGTTTCTCATGGACATTTTATGGTCAATAACCAAAGGGTTACTGTTCCGTCATATGAATTAAAGTCTGGAGACATTATAAAAATTCGGGAAGGATCTAAGAGTAAAAAAATTTTTAATAATATTGCCGAGAATTTAAAAAATTACAATCCTCCAGTTTGGGTAAATTTTGATCCGGGCAGTCTGGAGGGGCGTATTTTAGATAAACCAAAAAATACTCAGAGCTTCATCGACCTTAATGCGGTGCTCGAATTTTACAGTCGTTAAATTTTTATTATTAAGTTTAAAAAAATATTATGCCTGAATATAAAATAGTTATGCCTTCCAAACCTCGCGTTGTTTTGGAAGACGGCAATAAAGGAGTTTTTGAAATAGATGGTCTATATCCCGGGTATGGTCACACACTAGGAAATAGCTTGCGAAGAATTATTCTCTCTTCATTGCCAGGCGCCAGTCTCACCTCTATTAAAATTGACGGTGTAAATCACGAGTTTCAAACACTCGATGGAATTAAAGAAGATGTGATTGTAATGATTCTAAATTTAAAGAAGACTTGTTTTAAAATGATATCTGATGAACCTCAGACGGTCGCGCTCTCTATCAAGGGTCCCAAAGGTGTCACTGCGGGAGATATAAAGACCGGTGGGCAAGTGGAGATTTTAAATCCAGAACTTCATATAGTGGAGGTCACCGGCAAGGTGAATTTAAATATTGAGATGAGAATTGAAAAAGGACTGGGATTTATTTCTAAAGAAGCCTTTCAGAAAGAAAAAGTTGATGTTGGCACAATTGCCGTTGACGCTATCTTTACTCCAGTCCGTCGGGTTTCTTATGAAGTTGAAAATATGCGAGTGGGAGATAAAACTAACCATAATCGCTTAAGAATTACAATCGAAACAGATGGAACGCTGACACCGCGTGAAGCGCTTTCAAAATCTATTGAAATTATGATCAATCAACTCAAGGCTATTGTTGATTTTAAAGAAACAGAAGAAATCCCCACCGTGGAGAAAGAGGCAGAAGAGAAAAAATCTGTCCGCAATGCTTCGCCAAGCAATGCAGGCGGGGGGTCTGATTTTGCTGATATTTTAAAGACTCGAACGGACAGTCTAGACCTTTCTACCAGAACCTTAAACGCTTTAACTGGCGCAAATATTCGCACGTTGGGAGGATTGGCTAGAAAGAAAAGAGAAGATTTGCTGGAAGTCGAAGGTATTGGAGAGAAAGGAATTTCGGAGATTAAAAAAGTGCTTGGTAAGTTCGGACTTAATTTAAAAGAATAATATATGCGACACGGCAATAATAAAAGAAAATTCGGAAGAGTTAGAAAAGTCAGGAATGCCTTGATTAATTCTTTGGCGTTAAATTTGATCGTGCGTGGAAAAATAAAAACGACCGAACCGAAAGCAAAAGAACTGCGACCTTTTATTGAAAAGCTTGTGACTAAAGCTAAGCGGGGCGATCTAGCCACTCGTCGATTAATAATATCTTCACTCGGGAATAGACGCTCGGAGGTGAAAAAACTTTTTGAAGTTATCGCGCCCAAGTATGTAGATAGAAAAGGTGGTTATACCCGAATATTAAAATTAGGAGCGCGAAAAGCCGATGGAGCTCCGATGGCTATAATAGAATTTGTATGAAAAAAAATGAGACAAAAACAATAGACGCGAAAAATAGAACTTTGGGAAGAGTTGCCAGTGAAGTAGCGATGTCTTTAATGGGTAAGACCAAGGCGAGTTTTGAACGCAATATTTATTGTGGCATACCTGTAAAAGTTATTAATGCCACCAAGCTTCGGATTACCCCCAGAAAGTTAGAGTCAATTTATCACACTCGATATTCAGGTATTCCCGGAGGACTGCGCATTTTAAAAGGCACCGAAACGGTTAAGAAAAAAGGTTTATCCGAGTTAATAAAACTGGCGACTTACAAAATGTTGCCTTCCAATAAATTACGAAGAACAATGATGAAAAATTTAAAAATAGAAGATTAATAAAAAAGAAAAAATAATGGATAAAGAAATAACAACAAAAAAATCAAAAGAGAAATACTTCGAAGCGGTGGGAAGACGCAAAACTTCAACTGCCAGAGTGCGTATTTTTGAGTCTAGCAAAGCGAATTTTATTATCAATGGCAAAGATGCCAAAGAATATTTTAAAACAGAAGGAGAGCGTCGTTTAATTTTAGATCCGATGATAAAGGGATTAAAGGTAGAACAAGGGAAGGTAGGTTTAAAATGGAATGTGGAGGCGCGCGTGTCAGGTGGAGGAATTCATTCTCAATCTGAAGCGATACGCCATGGTCTCTCTCGCGCTCTTGTGTTGTCAGACGCGACTTTACGTGGAGGTCTTAAAACGTTAGGTTTTTTAAAGCGCGACCCGAGAGCGAAGGAACGCAGAAAATTCGGATTGAAAAAAGCAAGAAAAGCTCCACAATGGTCTAAACGATAATTCTGCGTTTTCCTTGAGTCTTCTCTTTTGATTCTTGAATTCAAAAAAATTTCAGGGTTATTCACAGTACAACGTGGGTAGCCCTGATTTCTTTTTTTATGAACTTTTATTTTATTTTTGAGCTGCGTTAGGCAAGGCCTAACGCAGCTACATTTTCATCACATTATTATTCTAGAAATTGCAAGGAAATAAATTAGCAAAAGAGGATTTTTTGTGCTAAAATGTTAGTATGAGTGACGAAGAAATTAAAAAAGATGTTGAAAATAAACCCCTCGAGGTTGCTCGGGCCATCGGCTCTGAGGCTCAGGCTCGAAGAGGTGATTCTGCTGAATCAGATACTTCCGAAGTCGTTGAATTTGAATTCAACGAAGACGGGGAGGAAGATTTAAAAAAGACTTTAAAGAAATTTAGAGATAGTTTAAAAGCGTGTAAAGCAGAAAAGGAAGAATATCTGACTGGCTGGCAAAAAGAACGGGCGGAATTTGCCAATTATCGAAAACAAGAAGATGTTCGAAAAACGATGTTTTCTGAATCAACACGTGAGCGGATTTTGACTCGATTTTTAATGGTGCTGGATAGTTTCAATATGGCTTTTACCAACAAGGAAGCCTGGGAGAAAGTGGACGAAAATTGGCGGAAGGGAGTGGAATATATTTACGGACAAATGAACACAATTTTTGAAGAATATGGAGTCAAGCCTATTGGAGAGGTGGGAGAAAGTTTTGACCCAAATTTTCATCAATCTATAGAGTTGGTAACGACCGACCAAAAGGAATTTGATCATACCGTCTCCCATATAATTCAAAAAGGATACAAGCTAGGTGAACGCGTGATGCGTCCGGCCAGGGTCAACGTATATGAGTATAAAAACGGAGCAAAATAAAATACATTTGCAGAGTTCAGTTGCGAGGAATGTTACAAGCAAAATATAGCTTAAATTAGAGTGTCAAAGAGACTCTTTGACAGGTTTTGATGGACAGAGAGATAAAAGTATGAAAACAGAAACAAAACAGTGTCAGAATTGCAAAAAAGATTTCACCATCGAGCCGGAAGATTTTAATTTTTATGAAAAAATAAAAGTGCCACCGCCGACGTTTTGTCCGGAGTGCCGGCTGATTAGGCGTTTATTGATGCGCAATGAAAGAACTCTCTATAAAAGAAAATGTGATTTTTGCCAGGAAGATAAAATATTGGTTTTTCCGAAAGAGAGTAAATATAAAGTTTATTGCCATGATTGTTTTTATAGTGATGATTGGGATGGGCAAACATTTGGAGTGGATTATGATTTTTCTAAAACTTTCTTTGAGCAATATAAAAAACTTTATGACTGTGTTCCTAGGTTAGGGATTGCCAAGCAGGGTTTTCAAATAAATAGCGAGTATGTAAACCGGACGAGTGATGCCAAGAATTGCTATCTTGTTTTTGCCAGCAATGCGAATGAAGATTGTTATTATGGTGTATCGTATTGGGACTCTAAAAATTGCATGGATTGTTATAATGCTCGTAAATGTGAAAGATGTTATGAATGCATGGATTGTTATAAATGCAACGGCCTAAAGTATTCGAAAGAGTGTAACGAATGCATTGATTCTTATTTTTTAAATAATTGTCGCAATTGTCAAAATTGTTTTGGGTGCACTAATCTAAGAAATAAATCTTACTGTATTTTTAATAAGCAATATAGTAGAGAAGAATATTTAGCAAAAATTTCTGAACTAAAACTTTATAATAGAGCGGAAATAGGAAAGATTGAAGAAGTGGTAAAAAAAGAATCTATCAAGTATGTTGTTCCTTCCATTGTAGAACGTCACTGCGTAAATGTCTCTGGCAATTGGATTGAAAACTCAAAAAATGTAAATAATTCTTTCAATTGTGATAAGGTGGAAGATGGTAAATACCTATTTGGTGTTCAGCAAGCCAAAGATATAATGGATTATACATATTGGGGCAATGGAAGTGAATTAATTTATGAAACTTCCAGTGTTGGTCGGCAGTGTTCTTCGGTTTTATTTTCAAATGAATCTTGGGATCAATTGACTCGGGCTGAATATTGCATAAATTGTTTTTCTTCTTCGGATTTATTTGGTTGCGTGGGGTTTCGCAAAAAGCAATATTGTATTCTGAATAAGCAATATACGAAAGAAGAATATAATGTTTTAGTTCCGAAAATCAAAGAACAGATGAAAAATACGCCTTTTGTCGATAATGTCGGCCGAACAATTAGTTATGGAGAATTTTTTCCTTCTGATATGATCCCATTTGCTTATAATGAAACTATCGCGCAAGAATATTTCCCAAAAACCAAAATAGAAGCTCTGGCTTCTGGATATCGCTGGAAGGAACCGGATCCAAAAAATTATATTCCAACTATGTCAGCCAATGAATTACCAACGAATATTAATTTAGTGAGTGATCATATTTTAAATGAAGTAATAGCCTGCGCTCACGGGGGAGATTGTAATCAACAATGCACAATCGCATTTAAAATTATTCAGAACGAATTGCAATTTTATCGTTTCAACCACCTACCGCTCCCCGTGCTTTGTCCAAACTGTAGACATTACAAAAGACTCTCCAAACGTCAGCCGAATAATCTTTGGCCTAGATCTTGTATGTGTTCCCAAAGCAATCATGCTCATCAAGGCAATTGCCTAAATGAATTTGAAACGTCCTATTCACCCGATCGTCCAGAAATAGTCTATTGCGAAAAATGTTATCAGCAGGAAGTGTATTAAAATTATGAAATCAGAAATTAAAGTATGCCAGAATTGCCCTCCTTCGCTAAAGCTACGGACGGGCGAGCAAAAAAGTTATGGAGTATAAATCACAAAATATGGTGTGTCAGAATTGTAAAAGCAATTTTACAATCGAGTCGGACGATTTTAATTTTTATGAAAAAATAAAAGTCCCACCGCCGACGTTTTGTCCGGAATGCAGATTGCAACGAAGATTAGCATGGCGCAATGAGAGGACACTTTATCGTCGGACATGTAATCTTTGCAATAAAAATATTATTGCGATGTATCACAAATCTGCACCTTTTCCTGTTTATTGTCATGATTGTTGGTTTGGAGATGGTTGGGATCCACTTTCCTTCGGTCGTAGATATGATATGTCTAGATCATTTTTTGATCAATATAAAGAGCTTTCTAATATTGTTCCCAAATTGGCTCTTTGGCAAAGAAATTCTTTAAATTCAAATTATTCAAATTTTGTTGGCGAATCTAAAAATATTTATTTATCAGTTTCAGTTGTTAAAGATTCAGAAAATGTTTTTTATTCAAAATCCGTCGATAAATCTAAGGATATTATTGATTGTTTAAATATAAAAAATAACTCAGAGAGTTTATATGAAAATATTGAAGGACAAAGTAATTATAATTCTCAGTATCTTTTACTTTGTAGAAGTTGCATAGATTCTTATTATTTAGTTGATTGTGTTGATTGTAGTAATTGTTTTCTTTCTTTTAATTTGCGTAACAAAAAGTTTTGCATTCAAAATAAGCAATATAATAAAGAAGAATATTTAAAAGAATTACAAAAATTTAATTTAAAAAGTATGGCTTCGCGTGAGATTATCTTGCGTGAGTTTGAGGAAATTAAAAAAAAATCAATTTTTCGCTTTGCTAATATTAATAAATGTGTGAATGTTACTGGTAATAATCTTTTAAATGTAAAAAACGGAGAAAATTGTTTTGAGATCTATAACGCAGAAGATGTTAAATATTGTTATAGAGCGTTTGATTTTACAGATTCTATGGATTTTTGCAATGGTACTAATTCAGAATCGATATATGAATATATAACGGGAGCCTTTTATCTCTATAATGTAAAATTTTCTCATTCAGCCTTAAATTCTATTAGAGACGCAGATTACACAGAATCGTGTATGAATTGTAAAAACATCTTTGGTTGTATTTCACTTCAAAATACGGAAAATTCGATTCTTAATAAGATTTATTCAAAAGAGGAATATAACAGATTACGAACAGAAATTATCAAACAAATGAGTAATGTTTCTTTTGAGGATAAAAATGGTCGGGTTTATAAATATGGAGAATTTTTTCCGATAGAACTTTCTCCTTTTGCATATAATGAAACGATCGCGCAAGAATTTTTTCCTATTATCAAAAAAGAGGCAAACAAGCAAGGTTATCTTTGGCGCGATAAAGAAGTGAAAAATTTTAATATTACAATATTTTCAGACAATATTCCCGATAATATAGATGATGTAAATGAAGTAATTTTAAAGGAAGTTTTAGGATGTGGACATAAAGGGGATTGTGATCATCAATGTAATATTGCTTTTCGCTTAACTGATTACGAGCTTAAATTTTATAAAAAGCATAGTATTCCTATTCCCAATCTTTGTCCAAATTGTCGTCATTATGAAAGGTTTAAAATTATGCCAGCCTTGAAATTATGGACAAGAAGTTGCATGTGCGATAAACAAAATCATTTTCATGGGTCAAAAAAATGTAATGTTGAATTTAAGACAAGTTATGCGCCCGAGCGACCTGAGAAAGTTTACTGTGAAAGTTGTTATAATAAGGAAGTGTATTAGAATTTACTATAATAATGCTATAGCATAAAAATAGTAAATTATTTTATTTTTCGAAAGTCTCGAATAGAATTTTCTTGGTTTCTTCATCCACCAATTGCGTGATGATAATCATCATTTCCGTTGTCAAGCCCAAATCTTTTTTTATGTTTGTAAATAAATGTTCAAAAGGAAATGGGGATATCCAAGCGGAATTTTTCAGACAGACGAAACCGGCTTTTTTAAGAAGATAACGCAAGCTTTCACGTTCATTCTTTTTATTTTCCGGAAGATCAAGCAAGATAATTCTCCAAAATCCGTCCCAAGAGGTATTCACGAGAGTTGTGTCACTATCCAACTTTAAACTATGCATTTTTTTTCGTCCCAATTTTGTCAAGCGCGCGTATTCATTTTGCGGGGATAATATCTGTTCTATCAGCCCAGCCTCCCTGAGTCCTTTTAGAGAGCGTGTAATAGCATACTTGCCTGCCGTAGCCTTGGCGCAGGCGGGAATGTCGCCATCTTCTGGAATTACCTTATTAGTAATTTCGGGTAATGAAATAGCTGTTTTTTGGCCTAAAATGCTTAATATTTTATTAGAATACTTAATTTTCTGGATTTTTCTTGACATAATTATATATTATAATATATACTGGTTTTTGACAAGTATTTCGTGGTCGCGAAAAACTTGCTAAAATAATAAATAGGTATATAATTGTAAAAATTAATTATCAACCCCGATTATCGAATCGGGATTTAGAAATAAGTCGCTTAAGTATAAAACTATGGCGAGCCAAAGAAAAATTATGAGTAAAATAATAGGTATAGATTTAGGTACAACAAATTCGGCCGTCGCCGTTATTGAAGGAGGAGCGCCAAAAATTATTGAAAATATCGAAGGTAATCGTACGACGCCTTCAGTGGTTGCAACCGCCAAAAATGGAGATCGTATTGTTGGACTTTTAGCGAAGAGACAAGCAATCACAAATCCGGAAAATACAATTGCGGAAATCAAGCGCTTTATGGGTCATCGCTATGATAGTCCGGAAGTACAAAAAGATCGGGCGACTGCCTCTTTTAAAACTGAAGCCGCCGATGGAGGTGGAGCGAAAGTTAAAATGATGGATAAATTTTACCGACCGGAAGAAATTTCTGCCATGATTTTACAAAAAATAAAAGCGGACGTGGAAGCTAAATTAGGGGAGAAAATCACCGAGGCGGTCATCACCGTGCCCGCGTATTTTAATGATGCGCAAAGAAAAGCAACCAAAGATGCCGGAGCGATTGCTGGACTAGACGTCAAACGTATCATCAACGAACCCACGGCCGCCGCGCTGGCTTATGGGTTTGATAAAAAGAAAAATGAAAAGATTGTGGTGTATGACTTCGGTGGAGGAACTTTTGACGTGTCTGTTCTGGAGATAGGAGGTGATGTAATAGAAGTAAAATCTATTGATGGAGATAGTCACATGGGTGGAGGCGATATTGACCGAAAAATAGTCAGATGGATTGCGGAAGAGTATAAAAAAGAATCCGGCATTGATGTGACGAAAGACCCTCTAGCGCACCAGAGATTGCGAGAAGCGGCGGAGAAAGCCAAGCATGAACTTTCCACCACCCTGGAGGCGGAAATAAATATTCCATTTATCACTTCCGACGCCGGGGGACCCAAGCATTTGCTTATGAAAATATCTCGCGCTACTTTAGAGTCGCTTACTAAAGATTTAATTGATCGTTCTATCGAAATAACCAAGAGAGCGCTCTCCGCCTCGCCTTTCAAAATGGATGAAATAAATGAAATCATCATGGTTGGCGGTCAGACCAGAATGCCGAAGATTGTGGAAGCGGTTAGAAATCTTTTTGGCAAAGAGCCAAATATGTCTATTAATCCGGATGAAGTGGTGGCGCTTGGCGCGGCGGTTCAAGCCGGGGTGCTCGCAGGAGATGTACGAGATGTGCTCTTGTTGGATGTCATACCGCTGTCTTTGGGTATCGAGACATTGGGAGGAGTGGCGACAAAATTGATTGAAAGAAACACCACTATTCCATCCTCCAAATCTCAAGTATTCTCCACGGCGGCTGATAATCAGACTTCGGTGGAAATACATATCGTGCAAGGAGAGCGTCCGATAGCTTCGGACAATAAATCCTTGGGCCGATTTATCTTGGACGGGGTTCCACCAGCTCCTCGAGGTATGCCTCAGATTGAAGTTTCTTTTGATATTGACGCTAATGGAATTTTAAATGTGGCGGCCAAAGATAAAGCTTCCGGCAAGACTCAATCAATTAAAATTGAAGCAAGTTCTGGACTCAAAGACGAGGACATTAAAAAAATGCAAAAAGATGCGGAACTTCACGCTGAGGAAGATAAAAAGAAAAAAGAAGTGGTTGATTTTAAAAATACCGCGGAAATGATTATTTACACCGCGGAAAAAGCATTAAAAGACAACGATGCTAAAATTCCTAAAGAATTAAAAGATAGTGTCAATGCTAAGATTACTGCGTTGCGAGGCGTAAAAGATGGCACTAATTCGGAAGCAATCAAAAAAGCGACCGAAGAACTATCCGCCGAAATGTCTAAAATAGGAGAGGCAATGGCTAAAGCTGGTGCAAATCCTTCGGCAAGCTCAGGACCTTCGACCCCCGAAGAGAAAAATCCTGAGATAAAAGATGCGGAGTTCAAGGAAAGCAAAAAGGACGAAGGCGAGACGCCAAAGAAATAGTTTTTTTCTGAAAGCCCCTTTCCACATTAAGGGGGGCTTTTAGTTTTTGTTATTTTATTGTAAAATAGCATTGTATGGAACCGCCCGAAATACCTTTTAATAAAGACATTACATATCTTGGGATTACCACTTATCGGGATAAGAATCAGCTTTTTGGCATCAAGCGCAAAGATAGGCGTCAGCATGTTTATATGCTCGGAAAGTCCGGTACTGGTAAATCGGTTTTGATGTTCAATATGATTATTCAGAACATTAAAAATGGCGACGGGGTCTGTATGGTTGATCCCCACGGAGAAAATGTCGAAGCCGTTCTCTCCTCTATTCCGCCTCATCGGATAAAAGATGTAATTTATTTTAATCCGGCTGATGCTGATCATCACATCGGATTTAACGTTTTGGAGCTCGTGGACCCTCTCTATAAACATTTAGTGGCTTCAGGACTGATGGGTATTTTTACTAAAATTTGGGCAAATGCTTGGAGCGCTCGAATGGAATATATTTTAAATAATACAATTTTGGCCCTGCTTGATACTCCCGGCACGACGCTTCTCGGAATTCCTCGAATGTTGGTGGATAAAGATTATCGGCAGAAAATAATTTCTAATTTAAAAGATCCGGTTATTAAAGCTTTCTGGGTGCATGAATATGAAGCTTGGCAAGATAAATTCAGAAATGAAGCGATTGCGCCGATTCAAAATAAAGTCGGACAATTTCTTTCCACTTCTATCATTCGGAATGTTGTCGGTCAATCAAAGAGTACGATTAACATCTTCGACATGATGAATGAAGGAAAGATTTTTCTGGTGAACGTTTCTAAAGGGCGTATCGGGGAAGACAATTCGTCACTGCTCGGTGGAATGATTATTACTAAAATTCAGCTGGCCGCTATGGAGCGCGTGCGAATTCCCGAAGAATCCCGCAAGGATTTCTATCTATATGTGGATGAATTTCAAAATTTCGTGACAGATGCTTTTGCTGGTATTTTATCCGAGGCTAGAAAGTATCGATTAAATTTGACTGTGGCTCATCAATATACCGCCCAGCTTGTGGTGGACAAAAGTTCAGCGGTGCGGGACGCTGTTTTTGGCAACGTAGGCACGATGATTGTTTTCAGAGTCGGGGCGGATGACGCAGAATTTTTGGAAAGTGAATTTGACCCGGAATTTACCCCACAAGATATATTAAATTTGCCTAACTATAAAGTTTATATAAAATTAATGATCGATGGCGTGACCTCTCGTCCTTTTTCGGCTAAAACTTTACCACCCTTAATAAAGTCGGGTGATAAAAAGATTGAGGAAGAGGTAATTAAATCTTCGCGCGCGCTCTATTGCAGAAGTAAAGAAGTGGTGGAAAGAGAGATTAATGACTGGAGTGGAATGTCGCTGGGCAATGACACTGACGCTGGAAGTGGAAATATAGAAAAATTTCCAGCTATTTGTTCGCTTTGCAAGAAAGAAACGACGGTGCCTTTCAAGCCGACTCCGGGTAGGGCAGTTTATTGCAAAGATTGTATAGCTAGAATAAAATCAGGTGAGGTAAAAGTGGAAAAAGATTCAGAAAATCAAATCCGCCACGATGAATCCACATTTTTCAAACCATTAGCTGATTTAGGCATAGAGTTTGAACAAAAAAATAAAAAAATAGATGAAGAAAAAGACAGATATATCGAACGAGTAAGCCATCACGTGGATAAATCTCTTTTTACCAAGAATAAAATCTTGTCTCCAACTGGCCAGTCTGGGATATTGGGAACTATTAAAAAAGTCCTGTTTGCGCAGGCAGGTTTCAATAAAGTTCCTGCTAAACTCAAGAAACCCAATTCAGCCTTAAGGGAAATTTTAAATAAAACTCTTTTTACTCCACCTGTTTCAAAACCAGTTTCGCTTGACACTCTCAAAAATAAAAATAAAGAATCTCTACCTTCCAAAGATCGCGCGGCCAGTTCTGAAGATATGAATAAATTAAAGGATTTGATTTTAGAAAAAATTGAAAAGGAAAAAACCGTTCACACTCCTCCCATACTCACTCCACCGCCTACTTCCGCTGAAAGCTCCAGTGAGGCAAAACCTGCTCCAAAAATGAAAGAAGTGCCGGAAGACGTCCTCCGAAAAATTTTAGAATAAACTATGAAACAAAAATGTAAAAAGTGTGAACAAAAATTTATCTTAGAAAAAAATGATCTTTCTTTTTATGAAAAAATGAAAGTGCCGTCGCCTAAGATCTGCCCAGATTGCCGTTTCAAAATACGCGCAATATGGAGAAATGAACGTACTTTATATAATAGAATTTGTAACTTATGCAGTCGTTCTATTATCAGCATGTATAATCCCAATTCTCTTTATGTTGTGTACTGCAATGAATGTTGGGTTTCTGATAAATGGGATCCATATTCTTATGCCCTTGATTATGACTCAAAAATTTCCTTTTTTGATCAATTTAATGAACTTATTAAAAAAGTCTCGAAATCCGCTACCTTTAGTAGCGCAGCTACTGGTTCAAATGTAAACAGCGAATATACAAATTTTGCGGGTGGCAACAAAGATAGTTATTTAATTTTTAATTCAGGTCCCAATAATGAAAATTGCGCATATTCGCGTGGCATAATTGCTAGTCGAGATATTTATGATGTTTATTATGGTAATGTAATAGAAAATGTTTATGAAAGTATAAATGTTCATAAAAGCAATGGAGTAGCTTGGGGACAAAATGTGTCTGATTGCATAGATTCTCGTTTTATTTTAAATTGCTCAGGATGTCAGAATTGTTTCGGTTGTGTAAATTTACGTCATAAATCTTATCATTTTTTCAATGAACCGCTCAAGAGAGAAGAATGGCTAAAACGTGTTTCAGAAATTTCAGGCAGTTTCTTGAAAACAGAAAAGATAAAGAAAAAATTTTTAGAATTTTCTCTTAAATTTCCATATCGTAACAATAATAATTTAAAAGTTGAAAACTGTGTGGGTGATTATATATTTGAATCAAAAAATTGTCATAAATGCTTTGAAGTATTTTTTTGCGAAGATATGCGACATTCTTTTTCAGTAAAACGTGGAAAAGATTGCGCTGATATGATAGGTCATTGTCGTCGTTCAGAACTTCTTTATAATGGTGTTGGTGTTGGAGCTGGAGCAAGAAACATTATTTGTTCATGGTGGGTTGAAAGTTCGCAAGATGTGGAATATTCTTTTGCTACTCGCAGAAGTAATGATTGTTTTGGTTGTGATGCTATAAAGGGTGGAAGTTTTGTTATTTTAAACAAACGTTATAGTAAAGATGAATACCACAAGATAAAAGATAATATTATAAAAGAATTAAAAGATAAAGATATTTACGGTGATTTTTTCCCCATAGATCTTGCTTTTTTTGCATATAATGAAACAATTGCGCAAGATAATATTCCACTTATAAAAGAAGAGGCGTTAGGACAAGGTTTTAGATGGGAAGATAGTATCCAAAAGACAGAAGGAAAGGGAACTCTAAAACCCGAAAAAATTCCTGATCATATAAAAGATGTAGAGGACAGTATTCTTGATGAAATATTAACTTGTGTTGAATGTTCTAGAAATTATCGCTTGATTCGGCGGGAGCTTGAATTTTACAGAAAAATGCTTATTCCTATCCCTCAAAAATGCTGGAATTGTCGTTTTACAAATCGCATTATTCGTCGAGGATCTTATAAATTTTTTAATCGCAATTGCGCAAAATGCCAAAAAGAAATTAAAACAAGTTATGCTCCCGACCGGCCGGAAATAGTATATTGCGAACATTGTTATCAACAAGAGGTTTATTAAGGACAATACGTATTACTATGTACTAGTACATAGATACTAAATATATGAATAGTATTAGAAAAAAAAATAAAAAAAGAATACATTCGAAAAGCTCAGTATCTTTAATATGCCAAAACTGTAAAAAAGATTTTATCATAGAATCGGAAGATTTTAATTTTTATGAAAAAATAAAAGTGCCACCACCGACGTTTTGTCCAGAATGTCGAATGCAAAGACGTATGGCTTGGCGCAATGAACGTACACTTCATAGAAATAAATGCGCTAAAACTGGGAAAAGTTTAATTAGTTGTTTTTCCAAAGAATCTCCTTTTACGATATACGAAAGAGATATTTGGTGGGGTGACGGATGGGATCCAACAGACTACGGTATTCAGTATGATTTTCAAAAATCGTTTTTCTCTCAATTTAAAAAATTACTAGAAAAAGTTCCTCATCCAAATCTTTTTATTGGTAAATGTGTTAACACTTTTTATGGTAATTATATTGGTGAATTTAGAAATTCCTACCTTATATCCGCGTCTTGGGAAGGAGAAAATGTGATTTATGCATCACGCTGTAATTTTTGTAAAGATTCAATGGATATGTATATAACTACTAAATGTGAATTTTGTTATGATGACATTTCCTCCACAAAATGTTATGAAACATTTTTCTCACATAATGCTGATTCTTGCACTAGCTCATATTTTCTTTATGACTGTAAAAATTGTATAAATTGTTTTGGCTGTATATCACTTCGTAATAAGTCTAATTGTATGTGGAATGTGCAGTTAACCAAAGACGAATATAATAAAAAATTAAAAGCATTAGACATTGGAAGTTTTAAAAACTTTAAAAAAGCAAAAGAAAAATTTGAAAAGCTAAAATTGAGTGCCAAAAGAAGATTTGCCAATATTATAAATTCAACAGATGTTTCCGGAGATGATATCTTTCATGCAGACAATTCTAAAGCTTGTTTTGGGGTGCTTGAAGAAATAAAAGATTGTAAGTTCCTGATGAATTCATTTCGTACTAAAGATAGTTATGACGGCTACGGTCTTGGTCTTGTGGAATTGCTATATGAGGGTATGGATTCCGGCGTGAATGGTTCTAGCCAATTATTTGTGCTTACAGTCTGGGAGTGTCTAAACGCTGAATATTCTTTTAACTGTCATGGGTGCAATAATATTTTTGGTTGTGTTGGTCTTCGCAATAAAAATTATTGTATTTTTAACAAACAGTATGAGAAAGTTGAGTTTGGAAAGCTTCGAGAATTGATTATTAAACAAATGAACAAAGTGTTTTATATTGATAAAAGGGGAAATAAATATGGATATGGAGAATATTTTCCAATAGAAATTTCTCCCTTTGGATACAATGAAACGGTATCACAAGATTATTTTCCACTTTCCCAAGAAACAATTTTGAAGAACGGTTATAATTATATTGAGAAGGAAAAGTCGGAATACAAAACTACATGTTTGTCCGAAGATTTATCTGACCATATAGAAGGTGCTAATGAAAATGTTTTAAGTTTAATTATTGAATGTGGTTCTTGTAAAAGACCTTATAAAATAATCCAAAATGAATACATTTTTTTAAAAAGATTTAATTTACCGTTACCACGTAATTGTTTTGAGTGTAGGCATCAAGAACGATTTAAAAAAGTTAATCCGCCAAAACTCTGGCACAGGTCTTGTATGTGTGACCCGACTTCGCAAAGCTTCGACGGGCGAAACAAAAATCATTTTCACGGAATAAGGAAATGCGATGTGGAATTTGAGACAAATTATGCTCCTGAGCGTCCAGAAATAGTGTATTGCGAAAAATGTTATCAGCAGGAAGTTTATTAAAATGTCAAAGTGTCTCTTTGACATAAGGTAGGATAATCTTTTAAATTATGATAAAATAGTCAAATATGCCGAAGCCGAATCGAGTGCAAATAATAAAATATGGACCGCCACCGCCAGAATTGCCCATTTTCGGCAAGGTCAAACCGGAAGATGTTTCTTTTATTGGGCGGACGAATTATGTGGCATCGCTCGAAGAGAAGAAATTTATTTTTGGCATAAAACGAGTAGATCGCCGAAGACATCTTTATATAGTTGGAAAATCTGGTGTTGGTAAGACTAAATTACTTGAACTTTTTATCCGCCAAGATGTAACCTATAATCACGGTTTATGTCTGATCGACCCGCACGGGGATGTGATAGAAGCGATGCTGGATTATATTCCAAAAGAACGCATTGAGGATGTCTGCATCATCGATCCGGCGGATATTGATTTTCCGGCCTCCTTTAATCCGCTGGCCAATGTGGATCCGCTGTTTAAATTTCAATTAACTCAAGGATTAATCGAAGTTCTACATAAACAATTCGGGGCCAACTGGACGCCTCGTCTCGAACATGTGTTTCGGTTCACTTGTTTGGCGCTCCTTGATTATCCGCACGCTACGATGCGCGGAATGATTTCAATGTTAACCGACAGAAATTACCGACAGAAGGTGGTGGAATATATTACGGACGACATGGTGAAAAGATTCTTCGCTATTGAATTTGCCGACTGGTCGGAGAAATTTGATACGGACGCTATTATTCCGCTTGTGAACAAACTCGGGCAATTTCTCTCCGACCCATTACTGCGAAATATCTTCGGACAAAAGCAAAACAAAATAGATATCAGCGAACTAATGAATCAAGAGAAAATAATTTTTATTAATCTTTCAAAAGGTCGGATCGGAGAAGAAAATTCATCTTTTTTTGGTTCGATGTTTTTGACAAAAATAAAACAAGCGGGAATGGAGCGAGCGAATATTCCCGAGGCGGAGCGCAAGGATTTTTATTTGTACATAGACGAGTTTCATAATATTGTTACCCAAACATTTGAAAATATTTTATCCGAAGCTAGAAAATACGCTCTAAACCTTACGATGGCGCACCAATATATCGGTCAGCTTCTTCCTCAAGTCCAACATGCGATACTTGGCAATACGGGAGGCATTATTTGTTTTAGGGTTGGTGGCGAGGACGCGGTAAAATTAAAACCGGAATTTGCGCCTATCTTTGATATCAAGGATATGATTAATTTGGCGGTGACAGAATTTTATATAAAAATAACTATTGATGGCGAATCTTATGATCCATTTTCAGCTGAAACTCTCAAAGTGCTTCCTCCAACGCATCCATCTTATAGACGAGAAATTATTGATGCATCTCGCCGAAAATATTCAATTCCAAAAGATGATGCCGCTAAGCTCATTGTCGAGGAAGAGGCTACGATAATCAGAAGCGTGGAAGAAAAAGCAATAATTGAAAGAAAAGCTAAAAGAAAGGAGAAGGAAAAAGAAAAAAAGGAAAAGAATGAAGAAATAGGCGAGTTTGTTGATTTATCTGCCGAAACAGTAGCCGAAAAGGAGAGCGAAAAAAAAGAACCTAAAACAAAAGCTTCCCAAGAAGACGAACCTATGCTATAATATAGTTTTGCGTGCGGAACTTTGCAAAAAATTTCATTCCGAGGTATTATTGTTGAATAACCTTATGGATAAAGACTACTACAATATATTGGGAGTAAATAAGGGCGCCTCTAAAGAAGAAATTAAGAAGGCTTTTTATAAGTTGGCGCATAAATATCATCCTGATAAAAAAGAAGGCAGTGAAGTAAAATTTAAACAAGTCAATGAGGCTTATCAAGTGCTCTCAGATGATGGAAAGCGTTCAAAATATGATCAGTATGGGTCAGGTTTTGAAAATGCACAACCGGGTTATGGCGGAAACCAGCAAAGTGGATTTGGGGGTTTTGATTTCAGTAATTTTTCTAGGGGTTTCGAGGACGGCAATACCGATTTTGATTTTGGCAATTTGAATGATATTTTTAGCGATTTTTTTGGAGGTGAAATGGGCGGAAGAAGAAAAGAGGCAAGACGTGGTCGGGATATTTCCACTGAAGTTCAAATTTCTTTTTCGGACTCTATTTTTGGCACTAATAGAAAAATTTTAATTACCAAAACATCAAATTGTCTCACTTGTCATGGTTCTGGCGCGAAAGCAGGTTTCTCCACGATCACTTGCAGGGTCTGCAATGGTCAAGGAAAAATTCATGAATCGAAGAGAACAATTTTTGGAAATATCACGAATACAAAAATTTGCGAAGTTTGTCTTGGGACAGGCGAGGTGCCGAAAGAAATTTGTGAGATCTGCAAAGGCAAAGGAGTGTTGCGTCGGGAAGAAGAAGTTTCAATTGTTATTCCTGCCGGTATCCGAGATGGGGAGATGATTCGGATGACAGGCTATGGCGAAGCGGTTTCTAAAGGCGCGACTGGAGACCTTTATATAAAAATAAATGTCGCTTTACATCCAATATTTAAGCGTGACAGCAATGACCTCGTAATGGATTTAAATTTAAAACTCTCAGACGCGCTTCTGGGGACAGAATATCCAATTCAAACTCTGGATGGAGAAATTAAAGTTACCATTCCAGAAGGTGTAAGTATAAATGAAATTCTGCGAGTCCGGGGGAAAGGTGTGCCGATGTCAAAAAGTAAACGCGGAGATCTCTTAATTAAACTTAACATAAAACTTCCGGGCAGATTGTCTCGCAAGTCTCGTGAACTTATAGCGGAACTTAAAAAAGAGGGGATCTAAGATGCTTCCTCAGAATATTATTTTTGTTGGAGTATTTTTAAATCTCTTTTGTTCTATTTGGTATATAAAAAATATATTTTATGGACAAACCAAACCAAATTTAGTTTCTTGGTTTATGTGGATGCTCGCGCCTTTTATTGGCTTTTTTTTGCAATTAAAAGCGGGAGCTGGATTTTCTTCTTTAGGCGCATTTATGGCAGGCTTCGGTCCTTTTTTAGTGATAATTTTTTCTTTGTTTAATAAAAAAGCTTTTTGGAAAATCCAATTCTTTGATTTGGTTTGTGGATTTTTCTCCATAATAGCCGTTATTTTTTACTTAATTACAAATAATTTAGGGGTATCTATTATTTTTGCAATTTTGAGTGATTTGTTAGCCTATATTCCAACTTTTATTAAATCTTGGAAATTTCCAGAAACCGAAACAAGCTCTATTTATATTGGTGGAGTAATAAACAATATTTTGTCTTTATTAATTATAAAAAATTGGATTTTTACAATCTATTCATTTTCTGCCTATCTAGTGCTGGCAAACTTGATTGAGATTTATTTTCTTTATCGTCAGAAATTTTTTAAATCTTGGTCTCGCCCATAGGATTATGGGCGAGGGAAATTTTCTGCCCCTCGGTTGTGTCTTTCACTTCGTAACCTAAAAAATTTATTTCTTTTCTGAGTTCATCGGATTTTTTAAAATTTTTATTTTGGCGCGCTTGTTCGCGTTCTTCCAAAAGGAATTGTATTTTTTGGGGAATTTTCTTGTTTCTCTCTTTTCTTGCTTTTTTTTCTACTTGCTCAAAACCAAGTCCGAATACTTTATCAAAGTCTAAAATTGTTGCTTTTTTGTCGACATCAGAAATATTTTCATCTTTGAATACATCCCAAAGAACCACTAATGCTCTCGGAGTATCCAAATCATCTTCGATGAATTCTTTGAATTTATGCTGATATTCTGGATTCACTTTTCCAACATTATCTTCCCCGAGTTCTATGTATAGGTTATAAAGCCGTTTTAGGGCTATTTTTGCGCCCTCTAGGGCTTCGAAGACGAAGTTTACTCTAGCGCGATAATTTGCCATTAAAAGCCAAAATCTATAAGCTATAGGGTCAATGCCTTTATCGGTCAGATCTTTCAAGGTGTAGAAATTCTTGTCTGATTTTGCCATTTTCTTATTGTCTACCAGCACCCATTCATTATGCATCCAGTATTTTACAAAAGGCCGGCCAGTCGCGCCTTCGGATTGCGCTATTTCATTTTCATGATGCGGGAATATATTATCCACTCCGCCGGTGTGTATATCTATTTGTTCGCCTAAATTTGCCATAGACATGGCTGAACATTCAATATGCCAGCCAGGGCGACCCTTGCCTAATTCTGCGCCTGCCCCGATTTTTTTAGAGGGATCCCAAAATACATCTCCATCTTGGATATTCCAAGCTTTCCAAAGCGCGAAATCTTGCGCATTATCTTTGCCATATTCATCTCTCGTTATTCTTCCTGATGCATTTTCTTTTTGGTTTTTTATAACTAAACGTGAAAGCTGGCCATAATTTTTAAACTTTTTGATGTTAAAATAGACAGAGCCATCTTCGCTTTTATAAGCCAAACCTTTTTTTAACAGTTTTTTTACAATATCAACCGTTTCATCAATATAATCCGTAGCTTTTGTAAATTTTTTTGGATTTATGATATTGAGAGATTTGATGTCTTTTAAAAATTCTTCAGTATAAAATTCAGTGAATTTTTTTAAAGTTTTTCCCTCTTTTTGCGAATCACGGATAGTTTTATCGTCGATATCAGTTAAATTCATTATATGTTTAACTTTATATCCTTCATACATCAACACTCTTTTTAAAATGTCAGCGAAAATATATGCTCGATAATTCCCAATATGCGGATAATTGTAAACTGTCGGTCCGCAACTATAAAGTAAAACTTTGCCTTTATTAATAGAGGAGAAATTCTCTTTTTTACGAGTTAAGGTATTATACAAATGTATTTTGTGTATTTTGTTTGAATTCATTTCTATATATTGAGACAAGAGTGTAGAGCAAGCTTATCGTTAAAGGTCCTACCAAAATACCCACTGGACCCAAAAGTGAAATTCCACCAAGTACTGAGAAAAGAATAAACAAGGAAGATATATTTATTTTTTTGCTGACAATAAGTGGACCTAAAAAATTATCAATCATTCCTACTATAATTATTGCCCAGATCAAAAGACCGACGGCAGATGTGGTGTGTCCTGTAGCAAAAAGGAAAACAATTGCAGGAATTGAAACTAGAGAAGTTCCCAAGGTTGGAATGAGAGATGTGATGGCAGCTACCATACCCCAAAGAGCGCCATTTGAAATACCAAAGAACCAAAGTCCAATCCCCAATAATATACCCTGAATGAGAGCTATTAAAAGAAATCCTTTGATGACCCCATTTACAGCTTGCGCAAGTCTTCCAATTATTTTCTCATCATCTTTATCTCCAAGCGGACTAAGTACAATAATAGCTTTTCTCCACTCTGCTCCATCTTTGAGAAAATAAAAAATAATTAGAAGCATTAGGATAAATGAAAAGAAGGCAGAAATAGTGGCAGTAAATATGCTTGCTATATTTTTTGATATATAAGAAATAAAGTCTGTTGTTTTTTTATTGATATCAAAAACCATACCGGAAGGCAATATTTTATTAATCTTGGTTTCTATTGAATCCAAAAATGGCCTAGTGTTTCCATTATCTGTAACTATATAATAAACGTCCTGACTTTGTTTGAAAACTATGGCGCCAATACCCAAAAGTGGCCCCCAGAGTACTACAACAAAAAAAATTACAGTTAAAAGTGAAGCTAGCCAACTTGGCAAATATCTTTTATTTAACCATTCATATATAGGATAAAGCACTATTGAGAAAGATAATCCCAATACCAATACTATCCAAAAAGGACGGAATATAAAAAAAGCAAAAACAAAGGTTGCTAGTAATATACCGAAGAAAAAATATCGCTCAATAATTTTTGTTTGCATGTAAAAGTAGTATAGCAAAGACTTGCCTTTTTGTGAAATTTCATATAATATGAGCTTTATGGAATTTGCAGTAATACAAACAGGGGGGAAGCAGTACAAGGTCTCGGAAGGGAGTCTTGTTTCTATTGAGAAAATAAAGGCAAAAGAAATTGAGTATAAGAAAGGAGATAAGTTGTCTTTTGATAAGGTTTTACTTGTTGATGATGGAAAAGATATTACGATAGGCACTCCTTACATAATCGGCGCGAAAGTGGACGCGGAAATTGTAGAAATCGGCCGCGCTAGAAAAATTCTCGTGGTAAAATATAAACAAAAATCTCGCTATCTCCGTCGCAACGGCCACCGCCAGCCCTTCTTTAAAGTAAAAATTATTGAGATAAAATAGAGAATGAATATCAAAAAAAATTTGTACTCGGATCTTCAGTTATTAAGTGGACTTTTTCTCTTTTTTATTGGTAGTATGATTAGTTCTATTTAGATCTTTTTTACTGCCTATTTTTCAAAGCATTTCTGAGGGTGTCGTTGTTTTTGCGTAACAAACAAATATGTTATACTTAAATCTAGCTATCGCATTAAATGAGTATTGAGGATAAAATTTTTAGATTATTGTTTGAACCAACACACCGATATAAAGGTATGCCGGTCAGTATACTTGGCTTGCCTGCGATATTTCCATATAAAAAACAGTCTATTAACAACACCCTTTGCCGATTAAATAAAAACGGCTATGTGCTAAAAGAAAATAATTACATATCCTTACTTTCGAAAGGAAGAAAATATATTGAAAACAAAAAAGTTCGGTTTTTGACATTTGATTCGCCATATAAAAAAGAATCACCAAGAAATTTGCTTGTGATGTTTGATATACCAGAAACCAAAAAAGCTGAGAGGGAATGGTTTCGTTTTCACTTACGGCAATTTGACTATAGAATGATCCAAAAAAGTGTTTGGGTTGGACCATCACCACTTCCTAAAGATTTTTTAGATTATATAAAAGAAATTAAACTTCAAGATTGCATTAAAACATTTAAACTAGCCAAACATTACAATACTTATAATTAGCGATAGCAGAATTTGAGTATTATGATTTTTTGTTTTTTATTGTCTATTTTTTAACGCATTTTTCAGGGTGTCGTTGTCGGAATATTCAAGTTCAGTGCCAGTCGAGAGGCCTTTACCTAGAGAAGACATTTTTATATCTAATTTTTCTGTAATATCTTTAATTTGTGCTCGAATATAAGAATCGGTGTGATCACCTTGGGGATTTAAGGAAAAAGCCAGAATTATTTCTTTTAATTTATTTGCATCTTTTGGAGCGGATATTTTTTGTTTTAACTCCTCGATTCGAATTCTATTTTTAGTGTTTTTTTCAACCACTGGCACGAGCCCGCCCAGAATAAAATATTTACCGTTGTAAACTCTGCTTTTCTTTACGGACTCTAAATCAGAATCTTTCTCCAGAATCATCAAAGTGGAAGAGTCTATGTTTAAATTAGCGCAAATTTCGCACCATTTTTCTTTTTTTTGATTTAAAATGAAAAATCTAAAACATTCTTTGCATTGCGCTACTTCTTTTTTTAAGTCCGTTATCAGGCTGGACAAATTTTCATTATAGACGGGGCTTCTAGACATCAAAAAATAAACAAAACGTCTGGCCTGTCTTTCTCCAATACCCGGGAATTCTTTAAAAATTTCTGCTAATTTATCTATAATATCCATCTATTGATTCTAACATATGGTAAAGTATTATGGCTGAACATTAAAATTCATCTAAATCTCCTTTAACTTTTGCGGGAGCAAATTCGCTAATGTTGCTTTTTTCAAGAGTTTGAAATGTCGTAGTCTTTTCATCGAAATAAAGTTCGATTTTTCCAGTTGGTCCATTTCTATGTTTTTCAATTAAAATTTCAACGATATTTGTTTTTTCTGATTCCTCTTTCCCTTTATCATCTCTATGCAAAAACATTACGACATCTGCATCTTGTTCGATGGATCCTGAATCACGAAGGTCTGAAAGTCTTGGTTTGCCACCTCTGCTCTCTACCGCGCGAGAAAGCTGGGAAAGTGCGAGTACCGGTACGTTTAATTCTTTTGCCAAACTCTTGAGTGACCGGCTAATTTCTGTCACTTGATTGACCATTGAATCATAATTTTTGGAAGTTGTCATAAGCTGTAAATAATCAACCACAATTAAATCAAGTCCTTTTTCCGCTTTTAATCTGCGCGAGAGGGCTTTCATTCTAACGATTGAATTTCCCGGCTGGTCATCAATATAAATTTTAGCTTTAGCGAGCTTGTCTAGCGAATCGCGAAGTTGGGAGAATTCTTTGTCTGAAGACAAACGTCCGGTACGCAAATTCCAAGCATTCACGCGGCTCTCGGCTGAAAGCATTCTATCCACTAATTGTTGAGATGACATTTCCAGAGAAAATATAACTACGGATTTTTCGTGAATCGTTGATGTCAGACGCGCGATATCCAGAGCCAGGGTGGTTTTACCCATGCTGGGTCGCGCGGCAATGATTACCAAGTCGGATTTTTGCAGTCCGGAGAGCATATTGTCTAAATCTTTAAATCCAGTTGGCAGTCCACGCAACATTCCTTTGTGTTCATGTAATTTTTCAAGACGTTCCCAAGCTTCCGGTAACGCGTCTTTCAAATTTATAAATTTTTGATTTTTGGGAGATGAGATTACGCTAAAAATTTTTTTTTCCGCCATATCTAGTATATCGTCCATGTGGTCATCACTTTCTTCGAAGGCGAGTTCAGACACATAATCTGCCGCTTCTATCAAACTTCGAAGAACATATTTTTTTTGCACAATATCCGCGTAGTGTTTGATATTAATGGAGGAAGGGACGATGTTGACTATTTCCGCCAGATAAACATTGCCTCCAACATTATCAAGCAGTTTTTGTTCCTCAAGCTTGGTGGATAGTGAAAGCACATCTATTGGTTCGTTTTTATTTGAAAGGTCGAGCATTGCTTGGAAGATCTTTTTATGTTTTTCAACATAGAAAGACTCAGGACTTACTATATCCTCCACTTCATGCATCGCGTCTCTGCGGAGCATTATTGAACCTAACACTGCTTGTTCTGATTCAATACTCTGAGGCGGAATACGAATATTTTTTTGTTTATTTTTTGTGATATTGGTTGTTGTTTTTACCATGAAATCATTCTAGCATAATCGAAAAATTATCAAAATAAAAAAGTGCGTAAAACTGTTACTAAAATGTGGAGAAAAAAATGCCCTTTTTATGATTTTGTGTTAAAATAAAAAAATGAGCGAAAAGGTATTTTTATCGGGTGTTCAGCCTTCAGGAAAGCCTCATATTGGCAACTATTTTGGAGCGATGAAACAATTTGTTGATTTACAGAATGAGCATGATGGCTATGTTTTTATAGCTGATTATCATGCTTTACATTCTCTTAGAAATTCAAAAGAAATGAATGAAAACATAAAGAATGTTTTGCTTGATTATTTAGCGATTGGTCTTGATTCGGAAAAAGTAACATTTTTCAAACAAAGTGACATTTCTGAGCACACAGAACTTGCTTGGATTTTTGATACGATTATCACAATGCCATATTTAATGCGTGCCCATGCTTTCAAGGATGCAGAGGCGAAGAATAAAGAAATTGATGTCGGCACTTTTAATTATCCCGTTTTGATGGCGGCTGATATTTTACTCTACGGTCCTGATTTAGTGCCGGTCGGAGCAGACCAAAAACAGCATGTGGAGATAGCCTGCGATTTGGCAGAAAAATTTAATCGGATATATGGAGAAACTTTTAAATTACCCAATCCAATGATTAGGAAAGAGGTAGCGACTGTACCGGGAACGGATGGACGCAAAATGTCTAAAAGTTATGGCAATACTATTCCGCTTTTTGCTGAATATGAGGAAATAAAAAAGGCGGTGATGGGCATTGTCACAGATTCAGATGAAGGAATTCCAAAAAATGTCTATGCGATACATAATTTACTTCGTCCTGCATCAGAACTTCTGTCTATCTACAAAAATAAAGCAGGCAAATATAAAGAATTAAAAGAATTGCTAATAGAAGATTTGGAAAAATTTATTGCGCCCTTGCGACAAAAAAGAAAAGAATTTGCGAAAGATATCCCCAAAGCGCTAACGATCCTAAAAGCCGGTGGTGAGAAAGCTAAAAAAGTAGCTTCAAAGAAAATGGAGGAAGTACGAAAGAAAATCGGAGTTAATGTTTATTAAAAAATGAAGCACATAAATAAAAAAATTCCAGAATACAAGCAAGAGCTAGTAGAAGTTTTTTCTAAAATTTTTGGAGATAGAAAATTAATGACTGAGTTCTTGATAGATATTCTGACGCCAGCGGAATTTGAAGCTTTAGCTTTAAGATGGCAGATAGTTAAAAAGCTTAATAAAGGAGAAACACATAGGTCTATAGCAGGGAATTTAGGTCTTGGCATAAGCACTGTTACCCGAGGATCTCGTGAACTTCGTAATAAAAATGGCGGTTTTCATCTAATGTTAAAGAAATTAGGTAAATAGTATTAAATAACTAAATATGAAGTTATCCACAGATGCTATTTGCATTATTTTTTTCCTCTGTTACTATGTACTAGTACATAGATACAAGGAAAAAATTATATATGTGTAAGAAAAATATGACCCATTCGAAAAACTCAGGTCTTCGCTCTGAGACTCAAGCTCGAAGAGGTCATGGTGAGTAAAACCGAACCATGAAAAATAATTTTAAAATCAATAAATTAATGAAATCTTGGCGGGGCGTAAAAACTTCTGTTTTTGCGCTATTCTGTTGATTTCTTTTTATATATTTATCTAAACAAGAAATCCATTAAGTGGCGCACAAGCGCTTTTTTTGTTCTTTGACAGTAATTGAGTTTGTGAAAACTTTTAAAAAATTCTCAGGTGAAGGAATCTACCTAAATAAGTGATTTTATAATTCAGCAGAAAAAGGAAAAAAATGAAAACACATTGGAAAAAAATGATTGGTTGGTATTTTATTGCCTTTAGTGTGGCGGGCATAGGGGATTTTGTATTCTTTGACAAGAGTATTTATATCCCAATACTATTTCTTTTCCTTGGTATTTGCTGTCTAATTAGACAGCAACAAGAAAGGAGGGGAAAATGAAGATCAGTATAGTGTCGATCGGTGGCAGAATTAAATCTTCAAGTGTTGGGCTTGATGTATTTTTATCCAGAGGTGGGAATTTTCAGGTTCAAATGAAAAAAACACGTGAAAATCCTCCGATGGAAATTCTCAACGCATTCTTTCCTTCAGATAATGGACGTCTGAAACAGATGATGCGGGGTATAGGCTTTTACCGGCCGATGCTTAAGACCGACCAAGGAATGGGTGGAAACTTTCTTCCGTTTCATATTGATCGAGGTATTAGAAAAACCGATCTTTCGGTCAGGAGAATCGTCAAGGAAGAAGGATTAATCATTCCTGAATTATATCTTAAACACAATCCAGACACACTACAAGAACTCCGAGAAGTGTTCAAGGGAATGGATCTTAAGAATACTTACCGAATTCTTGAACCATTACTCGCAAAGTCTCGTGAGGCGGAGAAAGGAAGAATGCCGTTCTTCTTTATTCGTCCTGCATTACTTTCGTCGCCTATTATATTTGGAGACGACATTATACAAAAGGTCACAGATGCAGTAGGGCAGTTGCTCGATAAGGTTCAGGATCTGGCGACAGAAAAGGCTGGATTTAATTCTAATGAGCAATTTCTTTATTTTCTCGCAGACGTATTTGTGACGACGAATGGAGAAGTTGTAGTTGAGAGGCTCCATTTTCCCGATGTTGGATTCTTCTTGACTGAACTCGAGCTCCGAAATTCCATTGCCTTCGAAATCCAGGATGTAGTGCACCGAATTCAGGACCAGGTTTTTGTTAAGGTTCTAGATTCGCTTGACCCTCGAGTGGTCTATATGGTCACTCGGGATGAAGTGTTGGAGCGAAACGAGGATGTTCTAGAGTTCTTTGAGATCCAGAGCATTTCTAAAAAATTCCATAAGATGGGTATTCAGGTTGAGGTAAAGAGTATAAGTCGGGTGGGAGAAATTCCTACTGGCGCAACTTGCTTACTTCTCAACATCGCTGAGCATGGAGTCGTATTGTTGGAACGCTATGGGCGCGGGGAGCTTGTCTGTTACCCGAGTCCATATCTTCAGCTTGCGTCACGTGAACTGACTGGACTACGAGAAAGCACTGTTCCCAGCCATTTCATGAGCAAGTTTCTCAGCATAGTTGATTGTAATCCCATGGAAGGAGTTGTGGTAGATGAGGTAATCTCGAGAGTGGATGCAAGACTCTCAAAAAATGGAATTAAGGCAGAGCTCCTTCATATGAGTCTGAATGGTAAGGAGATTGTCCCAGTTCACAGGGGAATTCACCACTCTTGGAAGCAATTAATGAAAAGGATTAGACTGCATCAAGGTGAAGGGAAGCTCGAGAATGTGAATCTTGCAATCAGAGAGTTACCAATCACAAGCAACAACAGCATGATAACAAGTGATACTGGTCCGAGGCTTCACTCGTTTCGGTTTACGTTTACAGCTAGCCCATAGTTGGGCGGAAAGAAAAAATCAAGGGCGAGAGCTCGTTCATTGCAACAGTCCTCGCCCTTTTATTATTTTCTTATATTTGTTAAAGTATTTATAGTTTAAAAATTAAAATGAGAAATCTTGAGGAAATAAAAAAAGAAAATATACAGAAAGAAGTAATATCTGAAATTAGAAAAGCTAAAAATGAAATTTTAGCTACAATGAATATTACTGAAGAACAACTCTCTCCGTTGCCTGTAAAGTATTTTTCTTTATTGAATAGAAAAAATAAACAGGGAGTTAAAATTAAAAGAATAGTTTTTGGTTCTGTAAAACAATATAAGTATTTTTTAAAAGGGGTTAAAGAGAAAAAATTATTTTTTTCAGGTAAACACACAAAATCAAAAAATTACAAAAGAATGATTATAATTGATGGAAATAAACTTTTTTTCAAAAAGAAAATTAAAGATAAATCAAAATTTTATTTTACTACTAATAACAAATATCTAAAAGAATATAAGACATATTTTAATAAATTTAATTAGCAACTTTTTAGACTGTTTTTCTTTTTTAATTCGTGATAAAATAGTTTTGTTATGAAAGACAGAATATATATCAAGGATTTAAAAGACAAAGTGGGAAAAAAAGTTATCATTGCCGGCTGGGTAAATGTTAGGCGCGATCAGGGGAAAATGGTTTTTTTTGATATGCGGGATATGACCGGCAAGGTGCAATGTGTGGCTTTGCCGAGTCGAGCGGAAGTGATAGAAAAAATAAAACCAGTAAGACTTGAGTGGGTTTTAAAAATTACTGGCATTGTGAATAAACGTCCGCCTCAAAATATAAAAGCTGGAATATTAAATGGCGAGGTGGAACTTGAAGTTACGGGTATTGAGGTTTTAGCCGAAGCTGAGTCGCTTCCTTTCGATATGTCGTTTGATGGATATAATCTAGAATTAACCACTGAGTTGGACAATCGCGCTCTTGTTTTACGTTATCCCAAAATTCAAGCTGTTTTTAAAGTGCAAGAGACCATCATAGATGCTTTTCGAGAATTTATGAAAAAAAATATGTTTTTTGAATTTCAGGCTCCGAGTATCACGCCAGCAGTTGCCGAAGGGGGAAGTGAAGTTTTTCAGATTGATTATTTTGATAAAAAAGCTTTTCTTACCCAATCTCCTCAATTGTATAAACAAATAGTTATGTCTGCTTTTGAAAGAGTTTTCTCTGTCAATAAAATTTTTCGTGCCGAGCCTTCTGCAACGACACGGCATTTGACCGAAATTGTATCGCTCGACGCAGAAATGGCCTTTATCGACGGCTGGGAGGACGTGCGAGATGTTGCGGAAGAAACGGTTCGGTTTATTTTAGAAAAAGTAAAAGAAAGAAATGCTTCCGAATTAAAACTTTTGAAAGCGGAACTTCCAACGATGATAAAAAAGACTCCGACTTTTTCTCTTTCGGAGGCGCAGGAACAAATTTTCAAACATTTTAAACGTGATGTGCGGGGAGAAAAAGATTTAAATCCGCAAGATGAAAGAGAAATATGTGAAATTGTTAAAAAAGAAACCGATTCGGATTTCGTGTTTGTTTATGGTTATCCGACACGTAAAAAGCCTTTTTATGTCTATCCAAATCCAGAAAATCCAGAATTTAATCACGGTATGGATTTATTGTGTCGTGGTTTGGAATGGCTCTCCGGAGGGCGCAGGATCAATAAATATGACCAGCTGATGGAACATGTGAAATTGTGGAAGATGGATCCCAAAAAAATCAAAATGTTTTTGGAAGCGTTTAAATACGGTGTGCCACCAGAAGGCGGTTTTGCTTTTGGTGCGGAAAGGATCACCATGCAACTTCTAGGACTTAAAAATATACGTGAAGCCTGCATGTTTCCGAGAGACATGGAAAGAATTGATGAAAGACTTTCAGAATAAATAAATGAGTTACCTAATTTCTGGCAAAGTTATTAAGGGGGATGGATACGGAAAAAAAATCGGTTTCCCGACAGTCAACTTAGAGACCAAAAAAAAAGATATGCTCCCATCTGGAATTTACTCGGGGAATGTTATACTGGATGGCAAGAAATACAGAGCGGGTATCGTTGTTGGTCCAGGAGAGAAAATTGAGGGGCATTTAATAGGATATAATGAAAATGCATACGGAAAAGAAGTGACCATCCAAATAAAAAAATTTTTAAGACAGTACAAAAAATTTGATACAGAAGAAGAATTAATAACGCAGATTAAAAAAGATTTAAAATTATGCTAAAAGATTATACTGGACCAATTTTCATTCTTGTTGCAGCGACGCTCTGGGCCTTTGATGGTCTCATCCGTCAGCATTTATATTCTCTTCCACCGATTACAATAATTTTCTTTGAGCACTTGATTGGTTTGATAATTTTATCTCCGTTTGTTTATAAATATGTCTTAAAAACAAAATTAACGAAGCGTGAATGGTGGCTGATTGTTTTGATTGCAATTTTAAGCGGACTTTTTGGCACGTTATGGTTTACAACAGCGCTTGGTAAAGTACATTTTATTTCTATTTCAGTGGTATTCCTCTTGCAAAAACTTCAGCCGATTTTTGCTGTTTTTACTGCCAGTATTTTCCTAAAAGAAAAATTTGATAAAAGATATATAAAATGGGCCTTGCTCGCGATAATCGCCGCTTATTTTGTAACCTTCAAAAATGGATATATAAATTTTGCGACTGGCGAAGGAACTATTATCGCTGCGTTATATGCGCTCGGCGCGGCATTTGCTTGGGGTTCTTCGACCACATTTTCTAAGATGCTTTTGGGAAAAGTGGATTTCAAAGTTAGCACTTTTTATAGATTTTTGGTCACAGTATTAGTTGCCTTGCCATTCTTGCTTTTATTTGGGGATACAACTGGCGGAGGTTTAGCTACGCCAACTGCTTCTCAATTTGGTTTATTAGCGCTTATCGCTCTCTCTACTGGTATGGTGGCTTTACTTATTTATTACAAAGGGCTTGCAAAAACTCCGGTTCATATTTCCACTATTTTGGAATTAACTTTTCCTTTTTTCGCTATTTTTCTGGATATGATAGTAAATCACACCATACTATCTATTACCCAATGGATTGCCGCTCTTATTCTCTTATTTAGTATTTACCAGATTGCCAGATTGCGGGAGAAAATTCTTTAGTTAACGCGCTTTGATATTAAAAATTGTAAATATCTACGTTCAGGCGTGACTCTGTAAACTATATTAAATATAAAAAAGGGCGGGTCGTTTTTCTAAACGAGTCGCCCTTTTTGTTGCGTTGGATCAGACGCGATTTGATCCTCAATACTTGTTTAATGTGTAATATTTAAATGAACAGGAAGAATCAAAATTTGTTCTCTTTTTCGGGTAAATAAGACAGATCCTATGATTGATCTATAGAAACAGGTGCGATTGCCAGTGTGACAAGCGCCTGCTCCTTTTTGATTTACCATATAAACAAGAGCATCGCCATCACAATCAATTTTAATAGAGTGTACAATTTGGTAATTCCCGCTTTTCTCTCCTTTTTTCCAGCGTTCTTTTCGTGATGTTGAATAGAATACTGCCTCGCCACTCGCGAGAGTTTCAAGAAACCCAGCTCGATTGGTAAAAGCTACCATGAGGATTTCTCTGGTATTTTCGTCTTGCACCACAACCGTCACCAGCCCCCTCCTTTTTTTGAAGTCAGGCATAAGTATACTTGTCATTTGCATATTTTTCTTTCTTATTTTGTTTTCAACAAACTAATTTTCGTTTATCCACCAAGTGGCAACGAAAAGGGACTCCTTTTGAGAGCCCGTTTGTAATTGCATTTTTTGTAGAAAAATTAAATACGATCACAGACCAACTCTCAAGGTTTGGTTGTGTGATGATGATTTTCTAACCTAGGTAAAATTAACCTATATCCGCCTGAGTTACCTTTGAGCCATTTTGATATTCGAGCAACAGTTGTGGAAGAAAGGCCATTATTTTCAATGATGGCGTTGTATTGCACGTCTTTAGAAAGCAAGGAAGCAGCTTCAAGGCGATTCGCGAATTTTTTGATTTCGCCTTGGGTCAGAAGGTCGCGCAAAAAAAGTTTTGCTTCATTAGCATTTTTAAGAGTCAAAATGGCCTGGATGAGTTGGTTATTTTTTGTGATATTCCAATCCATTTCTTTTATATTTTCTCCGATATTTTTCATTTGTTATCCACTTTAGCAAAATAAAGTACTTTAGTCAAGTAAAGTAAATGGGAGGAGGTGGATAAGTCTAAGCGGGAAATTTACCTTCAAACTCTGAAGCTTGCAAAGCTAAATTTTCCCAAGCCGAACCGGCGTCAAAAGAATGGGTGATGGATAGTCCGTCTTTTAATCCAGTTTTTTTTGAAACAGTCACAACCAGCGCTCCGGCTCGCGCGCACCAATCTTTATTAAAATCTACAAGCAAAGAGAATAAATTTTCAAATTCGGGAGTGTCGCGCATTGCGTATAAAAATCTCCAAGGTTGTGTGTTAGAAGAAGAAGGCGCCCATCGCGCGGCCTCAAACAAGGTCATTAGTTTTTCCTCCGATATTTTTTCTCCAGACATCGCCCGGGGGGAGTATCTTTTTAAAAACATGTCATTAATCGGATATTTGGTTGTTCGGTTGTTTATTGTTTTCATAGTTTCATCATACATTATTTAAAAACTTCGCTATTATCTTCCCATCTCTTTTCAGCCAAGCGAGGTTGCTTTCTAAACGTTCCAAGACTTGCTCTATTGCCCGTTTAGCGCCGGGGGCATTGTGGGTAGTGAAAAATTTCTTAAAAGATCTCAAGTGTTTTTCTTCCGCGCTGCTGGATATCGCTTTCACCAATCTGGCAAGCGTATGACCGCCGTCGCCATAACGCGAGACAAGTGTTTTCCAATTCTTTTGAACAAAATTCCACCATATATCGCGACCTAAAGGGTTTCCTCCCACAGAGGAAATGATACTAATGCTATCTTGTTTACGAACGTTATCTGAAAACGCGAATTTACAGGCAAGTTTTAATATTTTCGGGTCACAGAAGTCTCCCAAAGCACTTCCAATTCTATTTTTCTCTTCATGAAGCGTTTCCTTCTTATATTTTTTTATAAACACATCATATTCTTTCATCTTGCCCCACGATGCGATAGTCGCATACACCGCTCCTCTTATATCTGGGTGAATATTGCCTTTAGTAAATTTCTTTTTCGCTTCCTTCAATATTATTTTATGGCCGGATCTTCCAAGTCTAGATATGACCAAGGAACGTAAAAGAGTATGGGTATGAGGTTCTTTATCGTTTTTATTCCAACCGAGTCGGGTAAAAAGAGGGGAGAATAATTTCAGAATAATTTTATTCAAATTTTCTTTATAATTTTCTCGGGCTAAAAGCGCTTCGAGGCGTCCGAGGCCCATTGCCAGCTCGAGCCACACGGTGTAATTGTCTTCTTTTTTATATGCAGACAAAAATTCGAGCGCGTCGGTTGTAGGAATAGTCCCCGCTTCCGCCAGAGCAAAAAGGTCTCTAATGATGCCGATTCTGTCACGGGTGGACAATAATTTCTTTTCTACCGGCATTTTTAATTTTTCCAGAAGTTCTTCAGAATAAGCCGTGCGATAAAAACCTGCTTCGCCTATATTTATTTTTATATATCTGTCATTAACCAAATAAGATATGGGTATTTGCCATAAAGTCTTATCTTTTCCCTTTGCTTTTGATATTGGACTGGCAAAAAATCTCTCCTGGGATAAATTTAGTTTTTTGTTTGCGATACTGGCTTTTATAACCGGATAGCCTGGAAAAGATGTCCAATTATGCATTATTTTGGCAACCGGTTTTTTTGTAATTTTTTCAAAGGCCTGCCAGAGGTGGAGAGTCTCGGTATTTTTATAACTGTTCTTTTTTAAATAATATCGCAACCCATCTCTAAAATTTTTCTCACCTAAGTAATCTGCGAGCATTCGGATGATTGACGCTCCCTTGGAATATGACACTTCATCAAATATTTCGCCAATTTCATCCGGATGATGCACCGGTATTTCGATCGGGTGAGTATGAAAAAGGGCATCTAACCGCAAGGCTGTGCCTAATTCATTATTTGAAAATTGCGTCCAAATATCCCATTTTGGAAAAAGTTTATCCACGGCCAAATATTCTATATATGAAGCAAAGCCTTCGTTGAGCCATAAGTGCGTCCACCATTCCATCGTCACTAAATTGCCGAACCATTGATGCGCTATCTCGTGGGCAATGACCAGCGCGACCCATTGTTTATTTAAAAGCGATGAATGATTTTCATCAACTAAAAGCGCGCTTTCACGATAGGTTATGGCGCCCCAATTTTCCATTGCTCCAGATGTAAAATCCGGGATAGCGATCATATCGAGTACTGGCAGGGGATACGCAATGCCAAAATATTCATTATAAAATTTTAAAGTTTTCACTGCGCAATCCAACGCAAACTTAGCTTGATGTTTTTTCCCGGGAGTGGTATAGACGCGAATTCGAACATTATTTTGGGCCTCGCTCGTGACCGTGCTATGGCCGAGGGTTGGGGATTCAAGATATTCAAAATCACCAACGATAAACGCGAGCAAATAGGTGGACATTTTCGGGGTTGGTAAGAATTTTACAATTTCGTATCCCGCTTCGTGTTCTAAAACAGAAACTGGCAAGGTATTGGAAATAGTGGTTTTGCCTTTTGGGACGATGAGCGAAACGTGAAATATGGCTTTTTGCGCTGGTTCATCAAAACAAGGAAATGCTCTCCGGGCGTCGGTGGCTTCAAATTGAGTCGTGGCCATATGATATTCCTTTTCTAGAACAGTGTATTTGCTTCTGTAAAATCCACGCATCTTGTCGTTGAGTATTCCTTTGAAAACGATCGTCAGTTTTATTTTTTTATTAGCCGGAATAAACTTTGGAAATAAAAAAGCAACAGTTTCCTTCTTTTCATTATAAGAGATTTTTGCAAATAAATTTCTGGCTTTGCCGACAAGCGAATTTTTTTCGAGCAACATATGAGCGGTTACTATCTCAATTTCTTTAGAATGGAGAGTCAATACTTTGGTCGGTTTCAAGATGGAGATTTTTATAGTTTCGACGCCGGCAAAGGTGAAATTGTCTAAATCCGGTTTTAACTGGATATGATATTCCATTGGAATAACATTTTTCGATAGGCGAACATTTCTATTTTTCATAAAGAAATGTTAGCATATAACTATGGAAACAGAAAGTTATACAGTAAAGACAACGGGTTTTGAAGGTCCATTCGGATTGCTTTTGGATTTGGTGGAGAAACGGAAGCTTTTTATTAACGATGTATCGCTTGCGACTGTAACTGAAGACTATCTCCAGTATATGAATAAATTGGGTGGTTCTAATTTTATTAGCCCAGCCGAAATTGCCAGTTTTGTTCTGGTGGCGTCAACTTTAATCTTAGTCAAATCAAAATCCCTTCTGCCTAATTTAAATCTTACTCTGGAAGAAGAAGGTGATATAAAAAATCTAGAAGAGAGATTGCGACTATATGAGCTCTTTACAAAATTAGGAATAAATATAAAAAATAATTTTGGTCAGAAAATAATTTTTGCGCCGCTGGAAAGAAAAAACGAAGTTCTTGTATTTTTGCCGGATACGCAGATTACCAAAGAAAACATGATGGGTTTTGCCCGAAGTGTTCTGGGTTCAATGCCCAAGAAAGCATTTTTACCAGAAGTAGAAGTGCGGAAAGTTATAAGTATCGAAGAAATGATTGGTAAATTAACGCAAAGGATACAAGATTCTATTAAAATGAGTTTTAGGGATTTTGCTGGTAAGGTAACAACTCGGGAAGAAAAAATTTTTACGATTGTCGGGTTTTTGGCGATCTTGGAACTTATTCGGAATGGGATATTAAACGCCATCCAGGAAAATGGTTTTACTGATATTATTATTAGTAGACAAGAGCAAAACAAAGAAAACATACATGGAATATGAATTTAGAATCAAAAATTGAAGCGATACTATTTTGGAAAGGGGAACCGATGTCACGAAAAAAACTTTCGGAGATTTTAAAAGTCGGAGAGACTGAAGTAAATGAAAGTCTAGAGAAATTGAAAAAAAATTTAAAGGAGAGAGGAATAGTGTTGCTGGAAAAGGAAAAAGAAATTACACTTGGCACCGCGCCTGAACTGACGAACCTTATTGAAAACTTGCAAAAAGAAGAATTAAATAAAGAACTTTCCAAAGCAAGCCTGGAGACATTATCTATTGTTCTTTATAAAAATGGCGTAAGCCGAGCGGAGATTGATTATATCCGGGGAGTTAATTCAAGTTTTACTTTACGCGCGTTATCAGTCCGCGGACTGGTGGAAAAAACTACGGATTCTAAAGACAATCGACGCTATATCTTCAAACCAAGTTTTGAGCTAATGTCTTATCTGGGTATAAAATCAGTGACAGAGTTGCCAGATTATGGTTCCGTCAGCAATTCTATGGATATTGCAGCCAAAAATTTAGAGGAAGAGTCAAATGCAATTGGGATTGATACTTAAAACATAGTTATTAATTAAATCTTCCCGAAATACGTATTCATCTCCGTCAAACCCCTTTATGTCTTCATTTTTTATTAAATTTTTATATTCTTGGGTGAAATTTTTTGAAAGAGGTAAATAAGACCAATGCCATTTTTCTTCGTTGTAGCCCGTTTGTCTATTTTCTCCTTTTTGACTGTAAATCTGGCAAAATCCAAACAAGGGAGCATTTTTTGTGAGCCATTCATATACTTTTTCACCTTCTTCCGAATCAAAATAGACGGGGGTTACCCCATTTATGTCTATGTCAGTGCCCCAATGATGTCTTGAGGCGCCAGGCACGGCGCTATACTCTAATATTTTTTCAAATCTCTCTAATTCATCCGGAATGCTTTTTGTTAAATCTTTTCCATCTACCAAAGTAACGCCTTCCCACTTTTTGTTCCAGAGATCTTTTTGATAATCGAAGTTTCTAGTGGCGGAAGTTATGTTTAATTCTAGGTCATTTTTCTCGGCAATTTCTGCCATGTCTTCGAAGGCATTCAAAGTTTCTTTTCTTAAATACATTTTATATCCGCTAATATTATATTTCGCAGACACCATAGTAAAATCTTCTCTTAAAGAAGGATCAAATTTGCCAGTTAAATAAATTTTAACCTGCGCTTCTTTGATGGCCTTTTTCTGAGCCTCTCTTTCTTTTAAAAGCTTTTGATAATTCTCTTCATTTTCTTTTTTTTGTCTTAGATCCAAGAAATCTGTTGTAAAATATGGAACAAATATGATGAGTGCTAAAGATAGTATTGTCAAAGATGCTAAAAAGTTTAAAGTATATTTTTCCACCCCAAAACAATAACATATTTAGAACCAGTAATCCAGAATGGTTAAATATAGGAAATTATTGTAAAATAGGCCTATGATTTCAAGAATATACGTAATGTCAAAGAAGATGGACACGAATGGAGATGCTTATGTTATTGATTCTAAATTATCTAAAAAAGAGCTCGGGAAATTAGCTCAAGCGCTTACCAATCCAATTTTAGAAAAATATTTTATCAATGAATCTCCGCCAGTGGGAAATTTTTCTTATGCGATTGAAATAGGATTTTTGCCCGGGGTGACGGATAATGTCGGTCATACGGTCAAAGAAATTGCGACAGATATATTTCACTCAAAGAAGAATTCAAACTTGACGGTGTATACCTCCAAGATTTTTTTTATTTCCAAACCATACAAACTAGAAGATGTGCAAAAAATAGCTCTTACTTTATACAATCCGCTCATTGAAAGAGCTTCTATAACGCGTTTGAAATTCGGAAAGATGTATTTGCCGATGAAAATTCCCAAAGTAGTTCTTAAAAAAAGAGAATCTGTTTTAAGCGTCTCTCTGTCCGTTTCCGACGCAGAGCTTATAAAAATCGGCCAAGAGGGAATAATGGAAAATACCGGCGCGCGCAGAGGGCCACTGGCGCTTTCCTTATCTTCTCTGCAAGTTATTAAAGAATATTTTTTAAAGCTGAAAAGAGATCCAACCGATATTGAATTGGAATCTTTAGCTCAGACTTGGTCGGAACATTGCAAACATACTATTTTTGCAAATCCGATAGATGATCTTAAAGACGGTTTATATAAGACTTACATAAAAGGCGCGACCAATCAGATACGAAAAAAGAAAGGCAAAAAAGATTTTTGTATTTCGGTTTTTTCAGACAACGCCGGCGGAATAGTTTTTGATCAAGATTATTTAATAACGCATAAAGTTGAAACACACAATACTCCTTCTTTTTTAGATCCCTTCGGCGGAGCGATCACAGGCATTGTGGGAGTGAATCGCGATATCATTGGATTCGGACTAGGCGCCAAGCCGATCGCTAATCTTTACGGATTTTGTTTTGGCGAACCGAATGACAAGAGACCGCTTTTTCTTGATAAAGATAGGCGGCAAAAAATGCTTTTACCGGAGCGGATAATGGAAGGCGCAATAAAGGGCATAAAGGTAGGAGGAAACTGTTCGGGGATACCCACTCTTTCCGGATTTATAAAATTTGATGATAGGTATAGAGGCAAACCCTTGGTGTTTGCCGGTACCGTGGGATTGATTCCACGAAAAATAAAAGGAAGGTTGTCCCATGAAAAAAAAGCCCGAGTTGGAGATTATATAGTCATAGTCGGTGGGAGAGTCGGAGCAGACGGTATTCACGGAGCGACTTTTTCTTCGGTCGTGATGGATTCGAATTCTCCTGCCACCGCAGTGCAAATTGGCGATCCGATCACTCAGAAAAAATTAAGTGACGCAATTGTCAAAGAAGCGCGGGATCTGAATTTATACAATAGTCTAACGGATAATGGCGCGGGAGGGCTATCTTGTTCGGTGGCAGAAATGGCAAAAGAGTGCGGGGGAGCAAAAGTATATTTAGAAAAAGTGCCTTTAAAATATCACGGTCTTCAGCCATGGGAAATTTGGATTTCAGAATCGCAAGAACGAATGACTCTCTCTGTGCCAAAAAAGAAATGGAAAACATTCCGAAAATTGATGGAAAGTCGCGACGTGGAAGCAACCGCCATCGGGGAATTTACGGATTCTGGAAAATGTGTTATAGAATATAATAAAAAAAAGATTCTGGATATTGATATAGAATTTTTACATAATGGTTTACCCAAATATCATCTGCGAACCTCTCCAATTATTCATAAATATGACGAACCGGAATTGCCAAAAGAAATATCCCGTACAAAAATTCTGGAAAATTTGCTTGGAGATAAAAATATCAGCGGGTTTTCTTTCATTTCTGAACAGTATGATCACGAGGTGCAAGCTTCATCTGTGTTAAAGCCTCTCTCGGGTCGAGGTCGCCTAAATACTGATACGCAAGTTTTTCGTCCAATTTTAAATTCAAAAAAAGGAGTTGTCTTAGCATCTGGGATTTATCCTTCGTATGGAGACATTAGCACTTATCATATGGCTGCTTGCGCATTAGACACCGCGATTAGAAATATAGTGGCGGGAGGTGGCGCGCTTTCTCATTTAGCCATTTTAGATAATTTCTGTTGGTGTTCGTCCTACGACCAAACACGCTTGGGGGAGCTCGTGGACGCAGTCAAGGCTTGCTACGACTATGCTGTAGGTTACGGCACACCATTTATTTCCGGTAAAGATAGTATGTTCAATGATTTTAAAGGCTATGATGAAAACGGCAATTCGGTCGCTATTTCTATCCCGCCCACTCTTCTTATTTCGGCCGTTAGCGTGATGCCCAATTTATATAAAACTGTTTCCCCTGAATTTAAAAATAATGGTGATGTGATTTATTTATTAGGGGAGACAAATGATGAACTGGGGGGGAGTGAATACTATAAATTTTTGGCAAGACAACAAGGGAACAAGGCTACAGGAAATAACGTGCCGAAAGTTAATTTGGAAAAAAATCTAAAAACTTATCGCGCGCTAGAAAAAGCTATTCAAAAAGAACTGGTAGTTTCTTCAATTTCCGTAATTTCTGGAGGTTTGGGTATTACGCTGGCTAAAGCGTGCGTGGGTGGAATGTTGGGATGCAAAGTTTCTCTTAAAAATCTGCCTGGAGACGCAACCTCCATAGACGCCAAACTTTTTTCCGAAAGCCAAGGCAGAATTTTGGTATCTATTTCTCCCAAAAACATAAACCAGTTTGAAAAAATATGCATAGGAGTTTCCTATGTGAAGCTCGGGAAAACAGAAAGAAATGGTAAAATCATAATTACAGACGACAAAAATAAAATAGTGGAGACAAATGTTAAAAAATTATACCGTATTTACCATAAATTTTCTAGTTCACAAAAATGAAAATCAAAAAACCAAAGGTGATAATTTTATCCGGCTACGGACTCAATTGCGAAGAGGAGACAAAATTCGCTTTTGAATCAGCGGGTGGAGTGGCCAATATCGTGCACATCAATGACCTCATCGCCAAACCTAAAATGCTTTTAGAATATCAAATTCTTGTTTTCCCAGGAGGATTCTCTTATGGCGATGACACTGGTAGTGGAAAAGCTTATGCCAATAAGTTTAAAAATCACTTGGCTAAAGAACTTACGGAATTTTTATCTCGGGACACTCTTTTAATAGGCATCTGTAATGGATTTCAAATTGTGACTAATTTAGGAATTTTGCCAGGCACTCTTACTCATAATAAAAATGGACAATATATCGATCGATGGGTAGATCTAAAAATATCCACTTCCACTAAAGCTTCGGTGAAGCAAAAAAGCCCCTGGCTCAAAAGTATTAAAAAAATATCCCTTCCGATAGCGCACGAAGAAGGACGTTATATCATCTCTCAAAAAGAATATGAGAAAATGAAAAAAGGCGGACAAATCGCCTTCGCATACACTCAGGGAGAAATTTGCAAGTTTCAGAATATTGAGAAAAATCCAAACGGATCGGATTTTTGCATTGCCGGCGTTTCAGCTTATAATGGAAGAGTTCTCGGGATGATGCCTCATCCGGAGCGAGCGATGTTTTCTCACCAGAGTCCTTTGTGGCAAATGAATAAAAAAGTTTCAAAAAAAGGAGCGGGATTACAAATTTTTAAAAATGCGATTGATTACTTTGTCCCCAAAAAATAAAATTAAACTTGCAATTCTTATTTCCAATGCTGGCACTGGCACTAATTTAAAGGCTATAATCGACGGAATTGACGCAGGTAAAATTAAAGCTGAAATTTGCGTGGTGATTTCCGATAAACCGAACGTTTTGGGGTTGGAACATGCGAGAAAGCATAATTTAAAAATTGAAATTTGCCCGACTAAAGAAGCCTTGTTGCCGCTTTTACAAAAACTAAACCCCGATTATTTGGCTCTGGCTGGTTGGAAACAAATTATCTTAGACAAAGTAATTTTCGCTTTTCCCAATAAAATTTTAAATTTACATCCTGGACTGATTCCAGACACAATTGACGGTAATGTGAAAAATCCCGATGGGACGATCGCTCTTTGGAACAAGGGCATGTTAACAGACAAAGCCATTAAAAATTTCCTAGATAAATTCACAGAGAAAAAAGTTATTTTTGCTGGTTCCAGTATCCATTTTTTAACATTAGACTTTGATTTTGGACCAGTCTTAGGGCGGACTTTTGAAAAAATTGAAGCTCTGGACACAGTTTCCTCTTTGTACTCGAGGTTGAAAAAAAAAGAAAATCAGCTATATGTGGAGGTTTTAGAAAAATTATGTTCAATACCAAGTGTTTAACAATTTTATTATGAAGAAACAAAAAGTTTTAATAATTGGAAATGGAGGAAGAGAACATGCCATCGGATGGAAAGTTGCGCAGTCAGAACGGGCGGGAGATTTATATTTTGCGCCCGGTAATGCTGGCACAACAGAGTTAGGCATAAATGTTGCCATTTCCGCTACTGATATTCCCAAATTAGTGGAATTTGCCAAAAAAGAAAAAATTGATTTGACCTTGGCGCTCCCTGACGATCCGCTTTCGATGGGAATTGTAGATAGTTTTCAAGCGCAAAATTTACGCATTTGGGGTCCGACTAAGGGAGCAAGCGAAATTGAATGGTCTAAGGCCTATGCTAAAGATTTTATGAAAAGACATAACATACCGACTGCGAAATATAAAGTTTTTAACGATTTTGAAAAAGCGAAAACATATATAGAGAAAGGACCGTTGCCAATTGTGATTAAAGCGAGTGGACTGGCGCTCGGAAAAGGCGTAACAATCGCAGAAACAAAAGAAGAAGCGCTGAAAACGTTAGAACAAATTTTAGTCACTAAAATTTTTGGTAATGCTGGCAATGAAGTAGTAATTGAGGAATATCTTCTAGGCACAGAGATTTCAATCCACGCAATTTCAGATGGGAAATGCTGGAAAATTTTTCCAGCAGCGCAAGATCATAAACGTGCCTATGATGGAAATGCAGGTCCTAATACTGGCGGAATGGGAGTTATCGCGCCTCTGCCTTTTGTAAATGACGCTCTTTTGAAAAAGATTGAAAAAGAAATTGTGGCGAAAGCGATCGGAGGTATGGTAAAAGAAGGCCGACCATTTATTGGATGCTTATATCCGGGAGTGATGCTTACCCAAGAAGGTCCAAAGGTTTTTGAATTTAACGCGCGACTAGGCGATCCAGAAACGCAAACATATATGCGACTGCTCGATACGGATTTTCTTGATATCGTCGATGCCAGCCTTGACGGAAAACTTTCTGATTTAAAAATAAAGTGGAAAAAAAATGTTTCTGCCTGTAATATTGCCATCGCTTCGGGTGGCTACCCGGGAAAATATAAAAAAGGGAAAATTATCTCTGGTATTCAAAAAGCGGAAGAAGATAAAAATATAATTATTTTTCACGCCGGAACCGCCCAAAAAGACGGTCAGCTGATGACCAATGGCGGCCGCGTGCTTGGGATAAGCGCTCTGGGCGAAAGTCTTAAAAAAGCTTTAGCTGCAGCTTACGAAGCGGTTTCCAAGGTATCATTTGAAGGTATGCGGTATAGAAAAGACATCGGTCAGAACGCGCTAAAAAAACATTCGCTATAATTTTGTAGTTAGATAGATTTACACGTCTTTAAACTCCAGTAATATATACATTTAAAGATAAATGGATTCTGATCTAATTTTAATGTATTATTGATAGTATGGCACCAGTGATTGAAAAAGGGAGGAAAATTATTATGGATGAAAAGTTATCTGAAAGGGATGTAATTTTTAAAATTCCAAATAAGTTTTTAAACAAAATTATTTGCGGTGATGCTGTTGAAATACTAAAAAAAATTCCTGATGGCTCTGTTGAACTCGTTATCACATCTCCTCCATATAATCTCAAAAATTCAACTGGTAATGGTATGTCAGTTGGGAGTAAAGGTAAGTGGGCCAATGCCGCTTTGCAAAAAGGATATAGTCATCATAATGATTGTATGCCTCACGAAGAGTATGTTAAGTGGCAGAGAGATTGTTTGATGGAAATGATGAGAATAATTCCAGAAAACGGAGCAATTTTCTATAATCACAAATGGCGTGTTCAGGGTGGTTTGTTGCAAGACAGACAAGATATCTTGAATGGCTTTCCTGTTCGCCAAATAATTATATGGAAAAGAAAAGGAGGATTTAATTTTAATCCAGGCTATTTTGTTCCCACTTATGAGGTCATTTATTTAATAGCAAAACCAAAATTTAAACTTGCTCCACAGGCTAATGGATATGGGGATGTGTGGGAATTTACTCAAGAAATGAATAACGAACATCCTGCAGCTTTTCCAGTTGATTTAATTGATCGGATTGTTTCCTCAACTAAAGCAAAAACTGTTCTCGATCCTTTTATGGGCTCAGGGACAACTGCGCTTTCTGCAATTAACTTTGGCAGAAATTATATTGGAATTGATTTGTCTCCTGAATATTGTGAAATGGCAGAAGAAAGGATTAAAAAACACAAATTAAATAAGAAACTCTGGTAATTTTATGAAAAATAAAAAAGAACCTGTCATTTATACAAAACAATCTTTAATTCAGAAACTAAAAGAAATTTCGGAAATGGATTGGATTCCTAACAGAAGGCATAAAAATCATGGTGGAGTTGGAAATACTCTTGAAGATTTACTTGGAATTAAAGAAAATAATTTACCTATTCCTAATGCCGCCGAATGGGAATTAAAAGCCCAACGCCTTAATTCGTCTTCTCTCACTACCCTTTTTCATAGTGAACCATCACCACGAGCAATTCGTTTTGTACCTCAAGTGTTTTTGCCAAAATATGGTTGGTTACACCAAGAAAGCGGAAAGAAATATCCAAAAGGAGAAATGAGTTTCCGACAAACAATTCATGGTCATTCGGGAAGCGATCGTGGTTTTATAGTTGTA
>JBBTYD010000014.1:0-5234 GCA_038061925.1 Patescibacteria group bacterium | reverse complement strand
ATCTAGAAATTCTTTTATGCTTTGCATTTTATTTAATGATTAAGTGAATAAATAAACACCCATCTATCGACCGAGATGAGTGTTTTGACTAGATATTTTTATTATCTAATCAAAAACATAGTTTTTATTTGTTTGTTACTGAATATATTTGATGGGGGTATGGGGGAGTTGTCGGTTTGTGACTGTGAGGTGGCCGGTGTCTGTAAGGGAAAGGTTGCGTTTGTGGTTTTTCAAAGTTTTTTCAAAAAAATGCCAATTTTAGAATTAGCATGGACCAAAATTTTTCAAAAAAATTATAGAAATTATGCACTTGCACGCAGGAATTGAGGGAGTATGATAAAGAAGTCCAAACAATTAAATAGCTTCGCAAGAGCAGAATCTAAACCAAGAAATTGGCATGATTCAAAGTCAGGTAGTGCATAAAGAACCCATCATGGGGTCGCATTACCTGCCGCATCGGGAAACTGGTGCGTACGGCGCAAGCTGTAGCCACGTGGTGGGCTTTTTGCGTCTATAAATAGTTCACTGACAGTAGCAGGTAGAAATCGTGGGAACGTGCCGAATATTCAATAAGGCATTTAGGGGAAACCCTTCTGTTAAACTTCCCGTGATTCATATCAAATAATGACAAGTATTGCTTGCTACTATTGGCGAATTATTTTTATTAAACCTATTTACAAAGTAGTATGCCTTATATAACTAATTCAAATGTTCGTAAGATAACTGGCAATATTGATACCAGGTCGGTTTTTTTAGATGGTGATATCTATAATGGCGTAGATTTTCCATATTTTAATAACCTTGATAAAAAAATACTGCTGGCAACAAAAAAATTCTTTGAAAATATTAGTGAATTTTTAAAAATAAAATATGAAAAAGTAGAAAAGCAAACTGATACGTATAGTTTTGTGTACGAGTATGAGGGATCCTCTCCCTCGTACCATAAATTGAATAATTGCCCAAGATTGTTATCAGATTATAAAAATTTTGCTATTCCAGTACAAATAATGGGAAAAGGAAAAGAAGAAATATTAAGATATAGAAAATGGTTTAAAGAAAACGAGCAGTTTTTAGAATCTGACGCTCAAGGATTTATAAATAGATTGGATATAAATTTTAGAGTTGGAATTTCTAAAAGCGAATTAGCACTCTTAAAAAAAGAATTTGGGAATAGCGGACATTTGGAAATAAAAGATGCTAATCTCAATACTTTAGAGGATGACATACACAACTTAATTAAAAAGGCCGATTTACATATTAATGAAAGTGAAAAAAACAGAATTATTTTTAATAAATATATAAAACATACTTATAAATGGAATAAACCCGATCTTTTATTTGTTGATAATACCAATTATTCTGATAAAGAAATTAAAGATATATTAAAATTTTTTGAAATTACTATAAAATCACCACTAAAGGAAAAACTAGAATATTATTACCAATTAAAATTTAATCCTGAGATTGAATTTCAAGGAGAATTATTAGATCAATTAGGTTTTGTAAAGTGCCAAGAATGCTATTACGATAAGGTAGTTTTACCTTTTAATATTAATGATTTTATCAATATAAAAAACTAAAAAACATGAAAAACAAATTTACAAATCTTTCAATCACAATAACTTTTTTGGTTCTTGGTGTTTTTATATTTTCCAATAAAGCGTATGCCGAAACCGAAGTATCAAACAACATAACTGAAGATACAACTTGGGCATTAGCCAATAGTCCTTATATTGTGACAGGTAAAATACATGTTTATAAAAAACTTATAATTGAACCTGGGGTTATTATTAAATTCAATAAGGACGCTAACTTGAATATTGAAAGAGAATTAAATGCTATTGGAACAGAAGACCAAAGAATCATTTTTACCTCGAATGTGGATAATCCTTCTATCGGTAATTGGGATGCAATTCGTTTTACAAATAGTGCTATAGATGCTTCATTTGCGGAAAATCCTTCCGTTGGCAATTGGGATGAAATTGGTTTTACAAATAGCACTAATGAAAATTATCTAGGTGGATCGATCATAAAATATGCCCAGATTGAATATGCTGTGTATGCGATAGTAATGGATGGTTCATCCCCTTATATTGAAAATAATATAATAAGATATGCAAAAGAAGGTATTCACTCAGTTCTATCGAGGAATGCCGTTATTAAAAGTAATACAATCTATAATATTTCTGATTGTGGAATATTTGCTGCGGAAGTAAGTAATTTTATAAAGATTGCTGATAATGAAATAATGGATAGCGGTTGTGGATATAGAGGAGGACCATATGATCTTATTATAAATAATGTAATAAAAAACAATCGCATCGGTATTAATGGTGGGTGGTGGATTAAACAAAATATAGTCAAGAATAATGATGTTGGCATTGCTGGGGGTAAGAATATTGTTTCTCATAATACTATTTCACAAAATAAAATTGGACTTCATGCGATAGAAACTAGTTTAGGAATTCATGAAAATAATATATTTAATAACACCGATTATAATATTGAATCAGGAACATTTACTGATATAGATGCAACTAAAAATTACTTCGGCACGACGAATATTTCGTCTATAGAAAATAAAATTTATGATTATTATGATAATGGGAATATTTCATTAGGAAAGGTAAATTATAAACCATTTGCAACAGCAGAATTAAAATTTGACGGGATAGATACATTTAGTCAGCCATCGGCTTGTACTTCATGGACATTTTCTGACTGGTCTACTTGTCAATCTAATAGCACAAAAACAAGAAGTGTTGCCTCATCTCTTCCGAGTGGTTGTTCTGGCGGTAGTCCAGTATTAACACAATCTTGCACTTACACTCCACCAACTTGCACCTCGTGGGTTTATTCAAACTGGGGCATTTGTGCTAATAACCAAAAAACAAGGACAATAACATCATCACAACCAGCAAATTGCACAGGGGGTAATCCTGTATTAAATCAAAGTTGTGTTTATGCTTCTTTATGTACAGAAAATAATTGGACTTCAACATTAACACCGACAAATTGCCCAAAAAATGGCCATCAAAACAAAAAATGGACAAAAGTTGGCCAATGCCAAGGAGGTGTTTCTCATTCGGCTGAAGAAACTACTAATTGTAATTATCAAGTACCTGCCTGCGCATCATTTGTTTATAGTAGTTGGGGTGCCTGTAATGCAAGTGGAGTCCAATCAAGATCAGTGTCATCCTCTTTACCATCCAATTGTGCTGGTGGCAACCCTGTTTTAAGTCAAAGTTGTAAATACATTTCTGTATCCGAACAAAATTCACAAAATAAGCCAATTCAAAAGGAAAATAATGAGCAAGGGGTAAATCAAGAAAAAAGCACTATTAGTCCGCAGGTAATAGAACAAAGAAAAACTGGTGTTGCCAATGCAGCGGAAGAAATACTTCAGGTTGTCGACGGAGATACCGGAATTGGTCAGCAAATTAAATTAATAGCCAAAACTCAAACTCAAACTCAAGAAAAATTAGATACCAGCTTGCGAAAAGTTCAAGGTCGCAATGGTTTTACTAAGTTTTTTGTTGGACCGAATTACAACGAAATCAATAATGCCAAGAAATTGCTTGAACAGAATCGTGAACAGATTAAGCAGCTTGATCAGATTAAAAATCAACTTCCCGATCAGTCTGACCAGGAAAAAATAACTGAGGAGATTCAACTTCTTGAACAAAACAACCAAGAAATCGAGAACTCTTTGAATATATCGCAAAAAAGTTTCAGCTTATTGGGTTGGGTTTTTAGATTATTTGTAAAATAACTTATAAAAACATGAAAACAAAATATGTACTAATCATTATAATAGCAATACTAGGCTTTACCTTCTATTGGTTCTCTATAAGGCCTGCTCAAATACGCAAAAAATGCACTAATGCTCCTGGACAGTACCCAGCCTCTTACAACTACTGTCTAAAACAAAACGGATTAGAATCTTAACCAGCATTATTAATCAATTAATAACCCAATAAAATGACCAAAAATAAAAACATAGCCGTAGTTATATCGCTTCTGTCAGCTATAATTGTATTCGCAGAAAATTACTTTAATATTTTTAATACTATGGTTGGCCCAGATGCTTATACAATTTTTGTTCTTTTGAGAAGCGTGGCAGTATTGGGAGCTGCTTTTGTGGCATATCTTTGTTTTAGACAAAATAAGAAAGAGTGGTTTTGGGTTATGGGTATTACTGCTTTATGGATAAACGCTTCTCTTTCTGCAAGTTCAACCGCTTTGATTCCTTCATTAATAAACTTGATCGCTTTGGGCATATTGGTAACATCTCTTTTTGGACTTAAATTGGATGAGAAAATCGTAGGATAAAAACTCCACAGGACTATGATAAAATTTTGGTATGACAACAGAATCATATCTTTCAATATCCCCCAAAACATTTGGCAAAGATTGGGATTGTATTAAAAATGGCAAAGAAGTAGATGGGGAAACTAATTTGACCTCAAAACTTCCTTTAGGATATTGGACCGAGAAAAATGGATTAGGAACCAAATTAACACTTTCGTTTGGACCCGAAACCCAAAACATTATTCTTTCACAAAAAGAGTTACCTTATGGCACTCGTTTTCTTTTTACCTGCGAATGCGGAAAAACCTGTAATAATCTGTATCTGCATAAAAATAAATGGAGGTGTGGGAAATGTGCTGGCTTAAAATATGAATCAAGTCGTATTAATCGTCACTCTACGATAGGCAGTATTCTCTACAGGGCTATGTGGGCCAACAAAGCAACAGATATTAATGAAGTTATAGGAAGACATAAAATATACAGAAACAAGCCGACACGGAAGTTCAAATCGTTTATAAAGGCCGCTACAAAAGCTTGTCTGGACAGCCATGTTCGAGCCGCTAATATGCTTGTTTCTTTGGTAGGATCGCTTTAGGATCGCTTTCGGAAGTCAAAAGTAAGTTTATTTAGACAATTGCAGTTTTTTACTTTTATTCAGAATAACTTCTGTTTGTGGTCAGATTCATCTATTGCGAGAATTGTGGAAAAAGATCAGATCCTGTCTGGTTGTTTTTATTTTCCAGAAAAATAATTGGGGAATCAATTAACCAAATCTGACGCTGTGTCGAATTCAAAATTATTTAGAGCGAATATATCATTCCAAAGTAATATGGTAGACTCAATGGTGTTCCAGTTTAAACCTTTTAAGTGGACAAAGATTAAAAAATTCAAACTGCTTTGAATTTTTTAATCTTTGTCCGAGA
>JBBTYD010000013.1:0-2622 GCA_038061925.1 Patescibacteria group bacterium | reverse complement strand
TCGTGGGTCCATAGTTTAGCGGTAGAATTTCCCTCTCCAAAAGGGAAGACCGAGGTTCGATTCCTCGTGGGCCCGCATTTTTAAATAGACTTATTTTTATAGGTTATTTTTTTTGACGCGTCAAACCATTTTATTTGTTTATCGCGCTTAAACCACGTCATCTGACGTTTGGCGTATTTTAAAGTTTCTGCTACGACTTTTTCATATGTAGGGTTGAAATATTCAAAACCAAATTCACTGAATCTTTTATTAGATATTCCAGTTTTCTTTAGTTTTTTTATTTCATTCAGCAGACCAGCTTGAAACATTTTCTTAACTCTTTTTTTTACTTTCTTTTTTAACTTATCAGAGGTTAGATATAAACCTATTTTTATAAATTCATACGGAGGTATTGTCTCCGTGATTGGGGGAACTTTGCCCAAGGCTTTGGCTATCTCAATCGCCCTGATTAATCTGACCTTATTTTGGGGGTCTATGTTATTTGTTCTTTCTAGATCTAATTTTTTTAAGGTGCTGAATAATGCGATCGCAGAAAGTAGTCCCAATTTTTTTCTTAATTTTAAATTTGGCGGAACTTCCGGAAAAATAACGCCTCTAGTTATTGCCTCAATATAAAATCCTGCGCCGCCACAAATAATTGGGGTTTTGCCACGAGCAATTATTTCTTTTATGATCTTGAAAGCCAGTTCTTTATATTGAGCGATGGTAAAATTAGTTTTCGGATTGGCCACGTCAATTAGATGATGAGAAATTCCCCGCATCTCTTTTTTTGTAATTTTACCAGTGCCAATATCCAGTTTTTTGTAAACTTGCCTGGAATCAGCGGAAATTATTTCTCCGCCGACTTTTTTAGCAATTTTTACCGCCAGGGCGCTTTTACCGGTGGCCGTTTGTCCCAGAATCACAATAACCTTAGGTTTCATATATTTACCATTAAAATGTCAAAGAGACTCTTTGACATCAATTTCCCTTAATTATTCGAATATCCGCGCCGATAGAATTAAGTCGCTCTGCAATTTCTTCATATCCGCGATTTATCATATACACATTTCGAAGAATTGACGTACCACTAGCTCCTAACATCGAAATGAGTATAACCATCGAAGGACGTAGAGCTGGCGGACAGACGACTTGAGCTGCCTTGAGTGGCGTCCCACCGTTGATATAAAGGCGATGCGGGTCAGCCAAAGTTATATCTGCTCCTAGACGGTTTAATTCAGTAAGATATATTGCGCGATTTTCGTAATACCAATCATGAATCATTGTTTGACCTTTGGCACATATCGCGATCGGTACAAAAAATGGAAGATTGTCTATGTTTATTCCTGGATAGATGTTGGCGTGTATTTTATCTTTTAAAGCTTTTAATTTACTGGGAAAAATTTCAATATCCGCAAGTTTTGTCCTACCGTTATCTGAATAATAAGTTTTTGAAATTTTGTATTTTAAATTCATTCTTTTTAATTTTTCCATCTCTAGAGACAAGAAGTCTATCGGCGAGCGAGTCACAGTTATGTGTGAATCAGTAACAACCCCAGCCGAAATAAACACCATCGATTCAATGGGATCTTCACTGTTTGAATATTCAACATTTTTATTTATCTCAGCTATTCCATAAACAGTTAGAGTGGAAGTGCCAATGCCTTCAATTTTTACGCCTAATACCTCTAAAAAGAAACAAATTTCTTGAACCATATAATTATTACTCATAAAACTTATGGTCGTCTTTCCCGGAATCAAGGCGGAAGCAAATAAAATATTCTCACAAGCTGTTTCCCCAGCCTCATACATCACTATATTCCTGGCAGGCTTAAGTTGCTTTACACTCACATCGTAGCTTTTGTTTGTTGTTTTTATTTTTACCCCAATCTCTTCTAACGCATATATATGAGCGGCAATAGTTCTTTTGCCTAAATTACATCCATAGGCATGGGGAATAGAGAAGGAAAATAGTTTATGAATAAGCGGACCTATAAGCATTACAACTGAGCGGGTTTTAATGGCTGATTCAATATTAATATTTTCTAAATTAAATTTCTCCGGGGGCGTAATTGTCAAAGTATTTTGATTAAGCCATTTTATAGTAACTCCGATGCTCTCTAAAATTTCAATTACCCGATAAACTTCTTCAATCCGCGCGATGCCATGCAAAGTCGTCACTCCACTGTTTAAGAGAGAAGCGCAAAGAAGTCCAACCGAGCCATTCTTGGAAAAATTTGTTTTAATCGTTCCACTTAGTTTCTTTTCTCCATTAATTTCAAAATCAATAGAATCATTTATGGAAACTATTTGGTGGTTCAAAACATTACTTATTTTCAAAAGCAGTTCGGTCGTGAAATTTTGTTCTCCTTTTTCCATTCGAGGAACAGAACTTTGAGAAGTATTGAGCGCTCGGGCGAACTCTTCTTGAGTCATTCCCCGATGCTCGCGCAACTCCTTGATAAAATAGCCTATTTTTTGCTGTTCGGTTTGGGTATCTTTTTGTTTCTTTTTTTTCATCTCAAACAGTATATCTCATATATGAGATAACACAAGTACCAATCTTACAGACGATGTGGATAACTTTAGTGCCCAGAGAGAGAATCGAACTCTCATGATGTTGCCATCAATAGATTTTGAGTC
>JBBTYD010000012.1:0-1616 GCA_038061925.1 Patescibacteria group bacterium | reverse complement strand
ATAAATTTCAAAACTAAAAACAACCGTCAAAAAATTGACACTTCCTTTTATGTCCTTTACTTTTAAAATGTTGTATAATGGTGCCATTATGAAAAAGATATACATTTACGTTATTGGGGGTGGCTTATTAATTTTTCTTATTCTTCTTTTGTCAGGTTTTTTGCCATTTGGTTTTAATAAAAGTCAAAATGAATGTAGGGGTGCATCGTGCCAGCCCGTACAATTAGTTATTGATGTCAAAAATAGCGGTTTAGGTAGTGCGGTATATATTGAGTGGAATTCTATAACCCCAAAACCTTCAAGTTACGCACTGGCCCGAGCAACTTTCGATGGTAATAATCTTTCATCTTTTCAGAGTATACCAACCGTATCTAATACAAGAGGTAATTTTGCTATTGATTATGATGTACAGCGTGGTGTTACATACGAGTATAGAGTGATTCCTATTTATGGAAACTCTTTTAATTTGGACGGTATTGCGAAAGTCTCGGGGGCACGAGTTACCGCAGATTTTATAGACACAAAATCTGAAAAAATTGTTTTTGTAATTCCTCAAAAATATCTAGAAGAGCGAAAAGATTTATCGCAAATTATTCCTTCTCTTATAAATGGAATTAATTTTATTTTCTCAAATACACAGAAACAATTTTCTTTTGCTGAAATTAAAACATATAATCCCGATACTTGCATAAACGGATGTGAAAATATAATTTCAGACTCAAAGTATTACAATACGGGTGCGTTGGTTGTGTATGCCATTCCCGGAGCAATCACAAGTGCTTACACAGTACGGGGAGCTCCACCAACGGTAATTTTAGGAAATGAATCACTTAACTTGGCTAACTCTGGTAATGATCTAAGTCCTAATTCTGGTTTTTATTCATCTCTAGTACAAACACTTGCACATGAAATTGCGCATACTTACGGTGTCGCTATTCCCGAATATTATGTTTATCCAACCGCCATTGACAATTCGGACATATCTCCAAAAATTCCCGCTGTTTCATTACCAACGAAATATCTTAAAGATGTAATGTATACCTATCAAGATAATTTTAAGGGAACATCTTTTGGTCCTCTTTCTGTCTATATTGTCAATGCCAATCTATATCATTCTGATTTGCGATTTAGAAGTAGAGGTTTGTCTGATATGAGTCAAATTCTTCCTTCACGAATTGCAATAAAAGTTAATGACTCCATTTCAAAGCCGGTTGTTTCGTCTAAAGTTGATATTTATTGCATCCAGGCAGAAGATCCGCGTTATCAAGGATTACATCAACAACCCACACTTGTTAAAAGTCTATCCACCGACACCTCAGGTACGGCCTCTTTTACTATAGAAAATGAAGTCAAACAATCAATGTCTGCACAAAAGTGCCACGTTCTAGGATTTAAAGTTTCAAAAGATGGTTTTATTTCTTCGTCAAATTATGTTACCGAACTACAATTACAAGAGGAAAAATTACTTAGAAAAAACGACGAATTCCTAGTCCAATTTACCTTAAAAACTAATTAGACTCTTGGGGGTAAAATTGTCCCATTGTAAATTTTGGTGAAGACGCAGAAGAAAGAATTTCTTCTGCGTCTTTCCTTTTGGTATGTTCGAGTTCACATTA
>JBBTYD010000011.1:0-3562 GCA_038061925.1 Patescibacteria group bacterium | reverse complement strand
TGGTTGTTCTCAACACACGATGGCCGGGAAAATGCGTCCAACCCAGGAAATCAACGCCTGATGCGAAAGTCTTTATGAATGTTTTATCTGGATGTAAAAACAAGTGCAGTCTTTCTTTCAAGAAGAAATTCATCTTAACTAGAATAGATTGGAGATATTCGTGATTTGTATCTAAAATAACGAAATCATCAGCATATCGAATATAATATTCAGCTTTGATTTTATGTTTCATGAATTGATCAAATTCATTCATATAAATATTCGCAAATAATTGAGAAGTTAAATTACCCAATGGCATACCGACATTAAGGTTATTCGAGTGAAAACTACTGATTATTTGATTCAATAACTGGAGAATATTTTGATCTGGAATATATGAATTGAGAATACTGGACAGTATTTCATGGTCAATTGAAGCAAAGAATTTCTTGATATCACATTTTAAAATCCAAACAGTCTTCGTGTGATTGCGTGATGCTCGTCTTGCAAAATCATTAAATCTATAAAATGCCCGATGTGTACCTTTATCAATCCTGCAAGAATATGAATCGGAGATGAAAGTCCTATCAAAGAATGGGTATAGTTTCCTGTAAAGAGCCCGATGTAAAATCCGATCTCTAACTGTGGCTTTGTGAATATCGCGAGGCTTTGGATCATTGATTTTGAACGGTATATATGGACCATGTATGAATTTTCTGTCTTTCAAATCATTGTGAAGTTTTAGTAGGTGAACTATCAAATGTAGTTGAAATTTTGACACATCTTCCCTCATATTTTTGTCAGCCGAAAATTCTTTCCATGCTTCTAGCAAATTCTCAATAGATATGATAGTTTCGTAGCTATGACCAAATTTAATTCCCCCCCAGCGCCAAATAATACCCCCCCCCCCACGATTTTTACCAGTTGTCGAAAAGCTAAAATCAAGTTATAAACTTTGGCATGAATATCATGAATTGGTGCCAAAAACGCAAAAATATTCGCTTGGTAATAGAATAGATAATTTACTAATCGAAAGCATTGAAGCTACGGTAACCGCAACATTCTTATCAAAAGAAGAAAAACTGCCGTGGATACGACTAGCAATCAGGAAGACTGATACTTTAAAAGTCTTGTTAATGATTTTGTGGGAGACTAAATCCATAGATGATAGAAAGTATGTCGCTCTTTCCATGAAACTAGATGTGGCTGGAAAGATGCTGGGTGGCTGGAGTGGACAAATTGCAAAACAAAACTCCCCCGCGAAAGCGGGAGAGAAATAAAGAGAGTTGTGAGGCCGGCGAACCACCAGTTGTCATTCCAATTGTTGTCGTTGCGGTTGACGTTCACCTTGCGCTCGTCGTCGTTCCGGCGGTTGAATGTGGCTACAATGTGCAAAATGCCTCCCGTTATCACTACCCCTTGAATACTCTCGGAGTTGAACCGAATTTGGCATTATAATGCCCTAGCACTCTGCACCAAGTATCTTCTTTTTTTGAAGTTTCTACATACACCACCCTATCTGAAGCCTTGACCACAGATATTCTCGATGTATGGATACTGGATTCGGCCACAAGAAACCGTAATCTCTTGCAGATTAGCCTACTACCACATTGAATTCTAGCATAAAATTAGCCCGAACATCACTTGCGTGATGCCGGGCTAAGAGATCCAAGTCCAAAGGAACAAAGAGCCAGTTCCTAGGGCCAGAAATCGAAGCACTAACTTGCGAGGCCGGCGAACCACCAGCAGTCACTCCAACCGCAGGAGCCGCGGCGGTCGACGAACACCCTGCGCTCGCCGTCGATCCGGCGGTAGAACGTGGCATAGCACCACTCGCCGTCGGCATTCTTCCAATGAGTGCCGTGGGGCTTTTCATCAGCGAAGGCGTAATCTGCTTCGTTTACGGCGGCAACGGATATCGGATCGGCAGGCTTGAGACCGCGCAGATTGAACTCCTTTTCGAGGTCATCGTCCGTGATGTGGCCATTGCTCTTGGAGAAGTCGGGTTTGAAAAACACAACATTGACTTCATCGGTCTCGGCCTTAGGCATGCTGTCTACGACCCTGCGATCCGTACACTGCTTGCAACCGGTGGCATCAAGCGCTTCCTGCGGCGTGCGAGTGCGATTCACCTTGACCTTGCGGACAATGAGATTGCTTACTATTTCAACGCGTTCCCGAAACGGAGCAAACATCATCATTCCGAGATTCTCGACACCGAGAACTTGTTGAGCGATGTCAGAGCGAATCTCGGACCGGTGTTTACGCATAGCGTCGCGGACTTTGTTGACGACGTTTTCGATTTGGCCGTCGGTTATTGTTTCAAGTGCGGTCATGATCTGTGTCATGGCGTCATCCTTTCTTTTTTGATTTCCCTCTATGCCGAGGAGGCACTATATTACCGGTGTGGTCATAGCCAAAAGGTGCTGATTCTTCGGCACTTTTTGGCTATGACCAACGCAAGTCATATCAAAGAACTTGACTTGTATCAGTATAGCATGCCATCTGTGAAAAGTCAATGGGTTTACATTTACAATGTCGGCAATATAGATGGATCTTTTATTGGAATTTTTTTAACTATAGCTTCAACTCCTTTTGGTAGAATTAGTTCTGTTTCGGTTACAACCGCCTTCGTGATAGTTTCTTTGGAAACCTCCCCCTTTTTAATCGGCGACTTTTTCGGCAAAGCATTCAGTTTCTTGCCTTCAATAATCTTCTGAGAAACAAGGTAGTTGTGCAAAGTCAAAGAAAGTTTCGCGCCTTTCGCCATCCACTGCTTTATCTCTTCGATTTTCAACTGTTCCGGCTTATTTTTGAGACGAGTATCGTACCAACCTAGATTTTCCAGATATTTACCGCTTTTCGGACCATTCTTGGAATCAGTCAAAACCACGCGAAAAGTCGGTTCGTGTTTGCGCCCTGTTCTCTGAAGTCTTATCGCTAACATAGGGAGAGATTATCAAACATGCGATGGAAATGCAAGGTCTCGTTGGTAAAAAAGTTATCAATCGTATTCGAGGTTAATATTGCCGGTACGAAGCCCTTCTTCGGTGCGCAAAGCAATATTTACCATTTCTTTCACTGATTCGACTGGATAATCCCCTAAGGCAGTCTCTTCAGAGAGCATGGTAGCGGAAGTACCGTCAATAATAGCATTGGCAATATCAGAAACTTCAGCTCTAGTCGGCGTGGGGCTTTTTACCATTGATTCCAGCATTTGCGTGGCGGTGATCACAAACTTCCCAGCCAAATTGCATTTCTTGATAATCATTTTCTGAACCAAAGGCACTTCTTCAGCCGGTATTTCAATGCCGAGGTCTCCGCGAGCAATCATAATACCGTCAGATGCTTGAATGATCTCATCAATATTCTCCACCGCTTTTGGTGTTTCAATTTTAGCTATGATTCGCGCGTTTGAACCGCCAGACCGAAGAATCTTACGCAGGTCTTCCACATCATTCGCGCCATGAACGAAAGATAGTGCCACAAAATCAACATTATTATTTATACCAAACTCAACATCCTTCTTGTCTTTTTCGGTCAGTGACCTCGCTTTAATATTAGCTCCGGGCACATTCACGCC
>JBBTYD010000010.1:0-2302 GCA_038061925.1 Patescibacteria group bacterium | reverse complement strand
CTATTATCACCCTCTTTTAATATCTCAAATCCCCCTATGCGTTCGAGATTAGAAATATCTGAATCTCTATTGGATTGAATTGCGTCAGAATTGTTTGGTTCTTCCATTTCTCTCATATGTTGTCTTATCGCGCTAAATACTTCCGTATTCACTTCATGTGCAATATCAAGCGCGTCATTTCTTCTTATTGAACACCTCGAAATAATATGGTCAACAAAATCATCTGATTTCACCAAACCAAGCATTATCAAACCGATCTCATCAACAAGCTCACCTGTTTGGTCGATTAAGAGATTATGTCTTTTCGCGATTACTTCTATTTTGTCATTTACTTCCGTGGAAGTAACCGCCACCTGCACTTCTGCCGGTAATTTTTTAAATTGCACTTGTATTTCATCTGCTGTGAATTGTCTCATGGTGTTTTTGGAGGCGTTTCACCACCTGTTGGGGGTGTCGGTTTTTCTTCGTTACTACCTGGTTTAACCTCCTTGTTTAGTTCTTCAACCAGATGCTTCCAGTCTTTTTTACCCTTAGCTTTTTTTCCATCTTTTATATTTTTATTAAGAGATTCTATCTGGGTCTTATAGTTTTCTTTATATTTTTCTATAACATTATCTCGTGTCTTTCGTAGTTCGGCCATCTTTGCTTTCTCTGAATCGGTTAGAAATGCCTCGGCAACTGGGTTTTTTGCAAGTTCTTTAATCTGTTTATCTATAGTAGCTATTTCATTTTTTGATTCCTGATTAATTCTTTCGTTCAATGCTTTTAACATCGCCTCATTCTTTTCAAGATCATCAGCCAACTTCTCTCTGTTTAAATTAGTAGCAGTCTCACTTCGTGCCCTTCCATCAAGCATAAAACGAAGCACGGAGTTTTTGTATGGAAGATTTTTGTGATATTTTTCCGCATAATTTGTTCCCTTAGCTTTATCAATATCTTCAAGACGCTCATGCATGCCTTCTTGTCTTTTCTTCTGTGCTTTTAATTGACTTTCATAGCTACCATTTTTCGATCCCCAATCCGTTGAACTTACTTTTGATAAACCGCCCGAAACCATAGAACCTACTCCCGGGACTCGGCTAGTAAGCCACCCTACCGCCTTACTTTGATTTAATGCATATGCCGTGCGACCAACTGTTTTCCTCCCCGCCCAAGCTCTAGCACCCTTGCTAAATGATTCTAATATTGTTTTAGACGCCCCCGAAAACTTCAAGGCAGTAACCAGTGGAAGATTTATGAGGAAAATAGCTATGGCAAAACCGACGGAAAGCTGGAGGTATGGAACATACCAGAGACCTGTACTAATATTGCTGATTACGCCAGTCCCTTGTGCCAAACTGCTAAGATTCATAGCTACCATTATTTGCACAACAACATAAGTTAGAAATAAATACACCGGCAGGAAAATCAAATTGGCTTTTAAATGATTCCACCATGAGTCGGACACTTCTTTTTTTAGTTGTGGCAAGACGAAGCCGGCAATCCAGAGAGGTGAAAAAGCCAGTAACATTATAAGGACAACTATTCGCCAAAGAGCCGCCGCCGCCGCGCCTATGAAACTAAGCGCCGCGATAACAGTCACGACAATAGCCGCGGAATTAACCAAAATAAGTCGTAGACCTATATCAATTTGCGACCCATCTTTCAGTTGCCCTTTATTGCTCCACCATTGCGTAATATCCAAAGCTCCCATGAAAACATTGGCTATCCCGCCATTCCCAGTACCACTACTTGTAATTGCTCCAACCGCGCAAGTTAAATAACTAACATTTAAGCCTGCTTCACATTGGGAAACATTTGGCGTCGAAGACATGGCATTATAGAACTGCAGAGATATAATATTTGAACCATCTATAAGCACTTGAGTGAAGAAGAAGCTGAAGTTGATCGCAATGCCGGCTATGATAATGTTTTTCAGTAGTGTGCCGTAACCTGGCGGCTTGAGGTTTAATATCATTTGTATACTGGCTATTAAGATAGAAAAGATAAGAACCATACTAGCCAAATCACGAAGTGTTCCCCATATTTGATATATCGCTGGCGTATTCTTAATGAATAAATCTAAATGAGTAGTCAGATACATTGAGAAATTCAAAATCACGGCCGCGATAGAAAGGCCAAAGCTGGCTATGGAAAGCACAACATATATCGCGCCACCAATAATTTTTAATATCCATCCAAATAAGCCATCAGCTGTTATACCTAAAGCTTCCGCGAACATATTAGCACCTTGCACCTCCGCCACGCCCCCCATCCCCACCCACACCAAAACCGCCAGGCAAAATATCGGCAGAATTTTCTT
>JBBTYD010000009.1:0-41514 GCA_038061925.1 Patescibacteria group bacterium | reverse complement strand
ATAATCTCGAAGTAGAATACCTTGGTCCTTTCGGCACTCTCTTTGCGCTTGAGACAATAGAAACTTTACAACCTTTTGCAATAACTTTTTGAATTAAGAATTCAAAATCGCCATCACCAGAGAATAGAAATATTTCTGTGTCTTTACTTGCATGATCAAGAACATCTGCGGTAAGTTCAACATCACAATTACATTTCCACGAGTAACCCATTTCTATTCTCTGCGTAATTTCAGTATTACATTTCGGACAATTTGTAATGGCGATTTTGTCTTCATTTTTGTATGTGAAAAAATATTTTGGTCTTACAATAGCTCCAAGTTCTGTTAATTTTGTAAATAATGCTCCACGAGTTTCATCGCCGTGTTGTATGCCCGGATAGAAAAATATTTTTTCACATTTCCATTTGTCTTTTAGATAGTGAAATAATTTTTCGTGGTCAAGAGCAAATTTCAACACTTTCAATGTCGTTGTTTCGGTGTTCTGCACATCAATAAAAGCAAACCTTTTCATAAAAATTATTTTATCATTTTTGATCTTTTTAATCCATCTGCCCGCCTCGCCAAAAAGAAATTCGGAAGCCCGCGCGGATTCCCTCCCAGACCCTTTTCTGTGGGCGGAATCCAAATCCGAAACCCCGCCGAATTTAGAAAACATTTGTCTCGGTTTTGCGAACCATTCTTCCCGCAAAATAGTTTCGCAAAACCGAGTCCATTTTGTATTGCGTTTCCTTGTACTTTCCTTTTTAGGAAAGCATCACGCCTTGCGTTATGGTGCGCGGTGAGGGGATTGAACCCCCGGCCTACTTTACGTCAAAAAGTCGCTCTACCACTGAGCTAACCGCGCGTTACAAAAGAGCCAAAATTTAATCTACTTTTGATATTACATTTTTTTCTGGATTCTTTCAAGAGCCAAGATGAAAGCGCCCATACGGAGAGATGTTTTTGACTCCTCGGCTTTTTCTGATATCTTTTTAGAAGTCTCTTCCATTATTAGTTTTAATTTTCCAAAAACTTCCTTTTCCGTCCAGTGTTCTTTTTTGAGATTTTGGTCCCATTCAAAATAGGACACAGTTACGCCCCCAGAATTCGCCAATATATCCGGCACCACAGGAATCCCTTTTTTAAATAAAATTTCATCTGCTTCCGGAGTTATCGGCCCATTCGCAAGTTCTAAAATTGCCTTCGCTTTAATTTTGTTTACATTAGCATTTGTAACAACATTTTCAAAAGCGGCTGGGATTAAAAGGTCGCAGGAGAGTTCCAATAATTCTTCATTAGTAATATTCTTCGCTTCTGGAAAATCTTTCAGGCTACCAGTGTTTTTCTTATAAGTTTCAACTTTTTCCAAATCCAGTCCATCTTTTTTAAAGATTGCGCCCTTGGAGTCAGAAACTGCTATCACGGTATGTTTATTTTCAGCAAAAATATGCGCCGCATTTCCGCCTACATTACCAAAACCCTGAATTACCACTTTGCATTTTTCTGGGAGCCCAAGCTCTTTTTTAAGAGCGTTAAAAACATAAAACCCGCCAAGTCCGGTCGCCGGTCCTCTGCCTTCCGATCCTCCCGCTTTAATTGGTTTACCGGTAAATGTGGCTTTTGTTTTATCACCAGTTATTTTCTCAAATTCATCCGCCATCCAAGCCATTATTTCGGGCGTGGTGTTTAAATCTGGCGCCGGCACATCTTTATATGGTCCCAAAATGTCAAAAAGACCTCGAACCCACCCGCGGGAAAGTCTTTCTAATTCTTCTTTAGATAAATCTTTTGGATCAACTGTTATTCCGCCCTTACCTCCGCCCATTGGTATTCCGACTACCGCGCATTTGAGCGTCATCCAGAGGGCGAGAGCTTTTATTTCATTTATTTCAATCTGAGGGTGGTATCTGATTCCACCCTTGTAAGGTCCTAGCGCGTTGTTATATTCCACCCGATAACCTTCGAATATTTTTAAAGACCCATTGTCCATTTGGACTGGAATTGAAATTCTGATATCACGATTGGGTTCTCGCATGCGCGCCATGAATTTAGCGCTAAAATTTTTTATTTGGGCAACCTTGTCCAACTGAGCCATTACATTTTGATATGAATTTTGCATGTGCATTATTATACGTTAAAAGTTAGACTGGGGCGCTAGTTTTTCTAATATCTCCAATTCTTCTTTAGAGTTTGCAGCCAACGCTTCCTGGGGGTTGATTTTTATTGATTCTATTTTTGTTCCTTCTTCAATGGCGCGTTCCACCAAGTCCGTCAAGTAATATTGTTTTTGCTTGTTATTTGTATTTAAAGTTTTAAGCTTTTCCCAAAGCCATTTTGTTTCAAAAATAAAATAGCAAGGATTCACTTCTTTGATTTTTTTTTCTTCTTCACTGGCATCTCGAAATTGAACATCTTTTACAATTTTACCATTTTTATCGCGAACAATTCGAGAAAAGCTCTTATAAAAAAAAGCTCGGGAGTTAGCAAAGTCTGGAAGCTTCACTGTCGCCATTGTTATTTTTACCCCAGATTTCAAATGTCTATTTACTAATTCTTTTATAGTCTTCGAACTCAAAAAAGGGCTGTCTCCATAAAGCACCAGGATGTGAGCGGCATTATTTTTAAGAATTTTCTCAGCGCTTATAACGGCATGTCCCGTGCCGAGTTGTTCTTCCTGCACAACATATTCATATTTATCGCCGAGTCTGTTTATTACTTCTTCTTTTTTATATCCAACGACAATAATAGGCTTATCATCCACGCCGGATTTTTGAACGGCCCAAAGCAAGCGCTCAATCATTGGTTTACCCCTTACCTCCAGCAAAACTTTTGGCAGATCACTTTTCATTCTTACGCCTTGACCCGCAGCTAGAATCACCACTTTAATTTTATCTTTATTCATGTTTTCAGATTATACACTAAATACACTAAAGTCTCAGTTTTTTTGACGTTTTTGAATTTCTTTTAGAACCTTTGGAATTTTTTTGAAATCTTCTTTTAAAATTTCCCGCATCGAACCGTCATATAAAGCCGCGGCGGGATGGTAAAGAGGGAAGAAATATTTTGTAGACATTCCCTTGAATGATTTTATTAGTAATTTTCCATGGGTGTTGGATATCTTTAGTTCTCCGAAAAAGTTGTTCAACGCATGCCGACCAAGGAATATTATGAGTTTTGGTTTGATTATTTTAAGTTCTTCCAAGAGCCATTCTCGGCAGGCGGATTTTTCTTCTGGCAGGGGATCTCGATTGAAAGGCGGGCGGTACTTGACGATGTTGGTGATATATATGTTTTCCCTTTTTAGATTTATTAATTCAAGCATTTCGTCCAAAAATTTTCCCGCGGCTCCGACAAACGGACGTCCGAGTTCATCTTCTTTCTTTCCCGGCGCCTCGCCGATAAAAACGATCTCTGCGTCCGGATCGCCGTCTCCAGGCACCGCTTGGGTAGCTGTTTTTCTAAGCTCGCATTGGCATTCTTCTTTCCACTTTTTGTGCAGATTTTTCAGTTCCTCTTTTTTGTCCATAACTCTAATTATAGAGAATTAAAATTTTATTTTCAATCATACATTTATTTTGCAATTATATGTAAAAATGTTATTATATTTTAACTCGGCCCTATCGTCTAACGGTTAGGACATCGGGTTTTCAATCCGGTAATCAGGGTTCGATTCCCTGTGGGGTCACACGAGCCAAAAGTTTGGCTTCTGCCAATATTTTGCTTCGCTAGTGATCTCCTGATGGAGAGAATCGAAAGCCACAGGACTGGCGAGTCCGAGGCGGGGTCGCGAGATTTTTTAGCAGAAGAATACTTGTGACCGAAAGCGTACTTGCGGTTCCCTGTGGGGTCACCTAAAAAGAAAAGGCACGTTGTGAAACGCGAGGCGTGCCTTATCGTGAAATTATATATGGAACCACTTGCCACTGGTATTGGCGGGAGTGGATGTTCTCGAATGAGATTACCATTAACAAATCAAGGAGATGTGGCTGAGTGGTTTAAGGCACTGGTTTCGAAAACCAGCATCGGGGTAACCTGATCGTGAGTTCAAATCTCACCATCTCCGCCTTTGCAATTTTAAAGGACTAACAAGAGAAGAATAATACCCGACAAAATTCCTAGGGCAAAAGGAATTGTATTATAAGGGATTGTTTTGTTTGGCAGAGCGTTGACTGCTGTTGCGGTGAGAGTAGCAGGAAGTTCTTTTTCCATTTTTGGGTTGGTTGGCAAGTTTTTGGAAGTTGTCGCCGTTGATTTTTTAGTTTCTGGTTTTAATGTTGGGGTGGTCGTTATTTTTGATTTTATTTGCGATGTGTCTATTGCCTCTGTTGGAAGAGTCGCAGTGCAAGCTTTCCCGGTTGTAGCGCTGAATAAATCTCCTTTTGGGCAGACTACAGGGGGAGGAGGTGTCTGCGGATTAATGATTTGTGGATTATTAACGATTTCTAATACGCTCCCGGAAGAATTATTTGAGCCACTTTGATTTTCGGGATTAGTTGGTGTCTGCGGATTAGCGATTTGTGCTACTTTCACCGCAGAATTATCTAAATCACTTTGATTTACAGGTTTCGAAACATTTTGCATAATCGCGTTCCATGGTTTTAGAGAGCTTGCGGCAATAGCATAACTGGTCGTCCAGATGCGGTTCGGTAGAGTCTCTGTTGAGGGAAGTACCGCGCCATCTTCCATTTGTTGTCCGCCAAGGTAATCATTCGGTGTATGGTTATTTTTTGTCCACGAGGCGGAAAGAGCGTTCATTGCTTGCATTGCCCAGCTGGTAGAAGACACATTTCCCCAGCCACCATCACTATCTTGGGAATTTGCAAGATAATCAGACGCCTTCGAAAGTGTTTCCGAGACGCCTACCACTGATTCAAAAAGTTTAAGCGCTTGAATGGTGGCCGCTGTTAGGTCCACACTTTCTTCAAAAGAGCCGTCGGTTTTTTGTTTGGAAATTATAAAAGCGATATCTTTGATAATTATATCATCGTTGACGGTATAGCCGGTATTTTTTAACGGAATAAGCGCAAAAATGTCGTCATTGACTAGGTCGATATCGCCAAATTGTGTTCCGTCAAAACTATTTATGATAACATCAATATAATTTACATCATTAAATGAATATGGATTTTGATGAAGCGCGAGAAGCGCCATTGCGTGTCTTTCATTGTCGGTTAGAAGTGAACTGATTACATTATGAGAATTAAAATAAGTTAATAGAAGATTTTTAGAATCATCATTCACATTTAAGGCTCCTAGAGCGATGGCTGCCCAGTCTGTGTATAAGGGGGAATCGCCAAATGATCCATCTGTCGCCTGCGCGCTTTTTAAATAAGCTAATGCATTTGTAACGCTAAAAATGGGGGTTGGCGCGGGGTCAGGAATTTGAGCCTGTTCTTCTGCCATAATTGTATTGGCGGAAGAACTTTCAAAAACAAAAATAATTATAAACAAAAAAATCAATTTAAATATTTTTTTCTTCATCTGATTCAGCCAAATCATATTAGGCATAATTTATAAAATTATTTTAATTCCCACAAAATAATGTCGCCCCCTTTGAGGATGTAAGAAGAGACGCCGACCATCGCTTCTTGGCCGTTAATATAATAAATAAGATTTTTTCCATTGCTAGAATGCAGTGTCCCAATGTCCGTTACAAAAAATCCAAGGCCAGGATAATTTTTCCCAGAAAATGATATTTTACCAGCATTTTTTGCTTGGATTAAGGCATCATAAAGAAATGTATTGGGGAGAACTGACAAATGGGCCGTTGTCTGGCCAACTAGAATAGTGATAGATTCATTATTTTTTTCTGCCGAAATAGGGGATATCGCAGAATGAGATGTTTTGTTTTCTTTTTTAGAAGAGGAAATTAGGAAAAAAACAAGAGAGATTAAAATAATAGAAAGACTGACATATAATTTTTTGTTGTTTTTATACATAAAAAAATACCTTCTCCGAGCGAGAAGATATCATAAATAAAGTTTCTATGAAAAAGTCTTCTGCTCGGAAGCTCTGTTTTATGAAGACCGGACTAGTTCCAAGAAAAACTCTTGAGACATCACCGTTGCGGCACAGTAGAGGAATCACACCTCATTTCCTATCCACTTTTTTATAAGTGGATTCGGGACTTTGTTTTACCCGACATATAACAGCGTCTGAATTGTATTCCTATTTAAAAATGATTGCAAGCAAAAATAAAAACGGACCGGCTCGCGTGATGCTGTCAGTCCATTTATTGGATTCAAACTTTCGCGTTTGAAAATGCGGGATCGAGTCGTAACACTCAGTCCGACGAAACTTTGCGGTTACGCGTGTTAGATAAGACGCCACTCAACCCTGTCGTTCGCTTTTGGGAAGACTTGAGAGCTTCCGGTGGTTGTCAACTCTCCGTTCAAGAAAAGCATCCAATTAAAACCATTTCCTTTCTTGACCTCGTTGATTTCGGTTACAAACTGGCCCAAGCCAGAGTATAACCTTGATTTAAAGGTTAGGGGCAGATTTGTCATAATAGTAAAAAGGCTTTCACCGTTTACGGGAAGTTGATAGGTGTTGCCCGATACTTTCATGGTGGCATTTGTCACGAGTTTCAACCGGAAAAATGTTGTAGGCTCGTTTGTTGAGACGGGGATGTTCCACTTTGTTTGACCTTGTGTGGACGGAACGACAGTCCACCTAGCATTATCAGTAGATTGCTCAAGTTCCCATGGGGAATCTATAGGGTCGACAGTTGCAATGACACGAATACCAGCGCTTGTTTGGCTCACGTCCAAGCGAGCCGATTGAGCAACTATCCGACGGGGGATAATCACCACTAATGCGACGAGGGTAGCAAAAAATCCCCGCCTGCTTTTTCCAAAGAACATATTTTGCCTTTTTGTTGAATTTCGATTTCTTTAAAGAAAGATTAGTCTAAAAATAATAAATAGTCAATAAAAATATTGCGAATTTATTTTGTATGTATGTGGAGATATATATCTTCGAGCGCGCGGACAGCGTCACCGGCCGCAATGTTATTTTGGTGATAGAGAACATTAGTGCAGTCTCCAGCCGCCCAAATGCCGGGAACTTCTGTTTTTTGATTTAGCGGATTTATTTTAATCCGTCCAATTTCATCAAGTGGAACTAGCCCTTTAACAAAATCTGTATTTGGGATTTGACCTATTTCCACAAAGATGCCTGAAACTTTTAAATTTGTTTCAAGATTGGTCGCTTTGTCTTTATAAATTATTCCTTCCACGAATTTTTCACCTTTTACCTCTAGAATATCGACATTTTTTATCGCTTTCATTTTTGGATTTTTCAAAACTTTTTCAACTATAATCTCGTCAGCGCGAAAAGAATCACTTCTGTGTAAAAGTGTTACCGATTTACAATAGGCGAGAAGTTGAGCGGCGCTTTCAAATCCAGCATTACCTCCGCCAATAACAACGACATCCAGTCCTTCAAAAAGAGGTCCGTCGCAAGAGGCGCAATAAGTTAATCCTTTATGTTCAAGTTTATCCGCATTTTTGGCCACCAATTTTTTTCGGCCACTGCCACTAGTTATTAAAATTGTTTTAGTTAGAAATTCTTGGCCGGACTCTGTCTTCACTAAAAATAATTTTGCGGAAGCCTTGCTTCCGCCAGCTGGTGGAAGCAAGGCTTCCGCAACACTGGCCACTTTTTCACTTTCTTTTACTTCCAGAGTCGAATTTTTATTTTCCGCGCTTAGAGCATTGGCTAATACGTGTTTTTTAAAATTTTCCGCCAGCTCATTACCAGAAAGGGAAGTTGTCCCTATCCAGTTATAAATCTGGTCGGATACGACGCTTTGCCCGCCCCATTCGGTCGTGATAAAAAGCGTTTGAAGTTTTTTCCGAGAGGCGTACACAGCCGCCGCGCTACCGGCCGGCCCGCCTCCGATTATTATCAAATCATAAGTCATACCTATATTGTACACTAGGAGTTGGGCTTTTTACCTTGACAATAACTTATTTATTTGCTATGATAGAGGCGGTAATTTAAAGAGTTCTTTGGTAAAACCCAAAAAATCTAAAAGAAGGAAACATGAAATCAAATATAAAAGTCCAATGGGATAACATTCCCGAAAATCGGAAGTTGGCATTCGCCAGCTTCGTGGTTGAGCTAGGGGAAACGCAGATTCTGTGCTTGATCGTATGCGCAGGGATTCGGGGTTTACCCAAAGACTTGCGCAGTTCGCTATTAACGGCGGAAATATGCCAGCCAGCAGTGGTAAAGTCCGATTTCAGAGTTCAGAGTTACGAAATCTTGGATTCTCGGAATACTAAATGCGGTTCCATGAGAAACGGTTCGTTAGACCTCGCGAAAGCTCTGCTTCTCGCGAGGTCTTTCTATTTTATTTCAATTTTGACTATTTTTTGCGTCTTAAAAATGCTGGGACAGCGCTCCATTCGTCTGCATCATCTTCTATGACAATATCTTTTATGATGTCTGTCTTTTTGTTATCTCCTTTTTTTATAAAGTCATTATTGAAGTTTCCGCTCTTGAGGTTGCTTATGATGCTATTATCTATTTCTTTTTTCGCTAGATTTGCATTCTCTTCTTTCAAGAGCGTTTGATTTCCGATGCCTGCGCTAAAAAGATTTTTACGAGACATATCAGTCGGAAAATTGGTCGCAATTACTGTAACTTTTAATTCACCTTTTTTTAATTTTTCATCGCGAATTGTGCCGAAAATCACTTTTGCATCTTTATCAATTGATTCGGTAATCACTTTAGCCGCTTCTTGAATTTCGTGAATAGTCAGATCATCTCCGCCAGAAATTGCAAACAGCACTCCTTTGGCGCCGTGAATTGAAATTTCCAAGAGGGGAGAATTAATCGCCGCGATAGCGGCTTTTTCAGCGCGTTTTTCACCTGAGGCAACTCCGATACCCATTAAGGCGCTACCTGCATCTTTCATAACGGCCTTAATGTCTGCGAAGTCAACATTGATGATGCCGGGAGTCGTAATAAGGTCTGAAATGCCTTCCACCGCTTGACGTAGAACATTATCGCAACTACTGAAAGCATCTTTAAAATTAGTGTTTTTATCAGCTATTTGGAGAAGTTTATCATTTGGAATCACAATAACAGCGTCAACTTCTTTAGACAATTCTTCAATTCCTTTTTCGGCAATTTTCATTCGGTAATTGCCTTCAAAGAAAAAAGGCTTGGTGGTGACAGCCACTGTGAGTATACCTTGCTCTCTGGCCGCGCGAGCTACAATCGGGGCCGCGCCTGTCCCCGTGCCTCCTCCCATTCCGCAGGCAATAAAAATCATATCCGCCCCCTTGATAACATCTTGGATTTCCGATTTTGTTTCTTCTGCCGCTTTTTTCCCAATTTCCGGATCCATTCCAGCGCCGAGACCTTTCGTTAAATTTTTACCGATGTGGATTTTTTTATCCGCCAGAGAGTGATGCAAATCCTGCGTGTCCGTATTCATACAGATAAAAGAAACTCCTTTAACCTTGGAATTTATCATATGATTGATGGCGTTTTTACCTGACCCGCCTATTCCGATAATCACGATCCGAGCGAAACTCTCTATTGCTTGATTTATTTTTGGCATAATCTTATTTACCCCGCTGTGGCGTGGGTTTATTAATGGCTTAACTTGTATAAGGGCATATTACCACTGAAATAAAAAAAAGCAAACCCCGTGCCAAAACAAGTTTTTTACGAAGAAAGTTTTTACTTTTTGAAATAATAATTTTTTATGGCATTAGTTGTTTTATGTTTGATTTTATTGTATTTTTTAGATCCTTGAATAAATTTCTAAATGCGCCTTCGGAATAGCCGTTATTATCCCTGCCGGATATTACCAAGCCGAGAGCGATAAACCAAGTCGAGTCGCGAAGTTTTGTTTTTGTATTGCCAAAAATTTCACTTGATCCTCGACTGGAGGGGAGTTTAAGGACAGATTTTGAAAGTTCCTCAAGTCTTATAATGTTTGCGCCACCCCCTGTGAACACAATACCCGCCGGCAAAAGTTCTGCTCTTTTTATTTTCTTTAGTTGATTTTCGATCGATTCAAAAATATCACAGAGTCGCGCTTCAATAATTTCGTCCAATTTCTTTTTTGAAAAATCTTCGGTAATATCTCCCTGTTTGAAACGTTCCGCTTGCTCGAGTGGGATTTTGAATCCGAGCGCGATGTCATTTGTGATGTCCGTTCCGCCGATAGAAAAAGTATGGATTGACAAAGGTAACCCATTTTCAAAGACAGAAAGCGAGGTTGTTTGATGTCCGATGTTAACCAAACCGACACCCGCTATTTTTTGTTTTTCAGATAATGCAACTTGACCGAGAGCGATCGGGGAGGCGATAACATCTATAGTTTCCACTCCCACTTCCGCCAAAACTCCTATTAAATCTTCTAAATGTTGCATCGAATAGGTAAGAATTAAAGCTTTTATCTCAAGCTTGTTTCCGCGCATGCCTTCCATTCGGCCTAATACTTCTTTTCCATCAAGTCGAAAGTGAATAGGGAATGTTTGAACAACTTTTTTATTATTTAAATTTAAATTATCTTCACAATCTTGCAGCGCTTTATTTATATCTAAATTAGTCACTTCACCATCAGCTTTAGAAATAATGGTCGAACCTGAACTTAACTCTCCACGCAAACTTATGCCGCCGACTGAAATAAATGCGCGTTTTATTTTTATGCCTGAAGATTTTTCAGCCATGGAGACGGCGTTTTTTACTGAAATTACGAGAGGGACAGAATCAACTACATATCCACGTCGCATACCCGAAGTTTCACTTTCGCCAACGCCAATAATTTTAGGATTTTTTTCTCCTTTTAAAAACTCTCCCACCACGACTCTTGTCCTTGAGGAGCCTACGTCTATCCCGACTGTTATATTTCTGATCATATTTTTTTTCTGCTCTCTCCATTGTACTACTATGTCGCAGACCTTTCAAATGAAGCATTCCGTGGATAACTAAAAATCCCAACCATTCTCCGGAAGTTCTCTTAATTTTTTTTGCTTCTTTCTTTATCAGGGTTCTGCACAAAACTAGCTCACCTTCATTTTTACGCAAAGAAAAAGAAAGAACATTTGTCGCTTTGTCTTTTTTCCTATATTTTTTATTTATTTCCCTAGATTTCTTTTCAGAAACATACGCTATTGACAGGGAATATTTTTTACCTAAAATATCGTTTTTTAATTTTTCAAAACGCATATTTTTACTTCGTTACCATCTTACCGAGTTTCTTGAGTTGTTCTATTTCTTGGCGGCGAGCCATTTTCTTGAGCGCGCTCTTTTTTATTTTGAGCCTTGATTCCTTCCTCACATTATAACGAGCGCCTTTGACCTTGCGGATTATCCCTGATTCCTGAATTCTGCGAGAAAAACGACGCAAAATGCTTGAATTATTTTCATTTGGGTTTTTCTTTACCTCAATTACTGTTTTTGCCATATATTGGGAGACTATCACATAATTGACTCTTTTGTCAAAAAAAGATAATATGGATACTATGAATCAATCAGCTGACTATATAACGGAAGAAAAAAGAAAAGCGCTTCTGGTTGAACTGGAAGATTTAAAAGGACCAAAAAGAAAAGAAATTTTAGCTAACTTAGAATATGCCAAATCATTGGGTGATTTATCCGAGAATGCAGAATATCATCAGACGCGTGAAGATCAAGGAAAACTAGAAGAGCGTATTAAACACATCGAACAAATTTTACAGTTTTCACAGACTTTTTCTAGACATAAAGGAGATGTGATTGAGGTTGGATCAAAAGTGGTTGTGCAAAAGGTTTCGGCTAAAGTCGGTATCCCGACAAAGGTCGGAAAAAGCAAAGAAGAAAAAACTTATACTATCGTAGGGTCTGAGGAAGCCGATATGGCAGCGGGCAAAATCTCCAACAGATCTCCATTTGGAAAAGCGCTTTTTGGTAAAAAAAAAGATGACAATATTTTACTTCAGACCCCAGATGGAGTGGTTAATTATAAGATAATTGATGTATCTTAAATGTCTTCAATTGATGAAATTAGAGAGGCGAGAATAAAAAAGCTTGAACTTTTAAGAAGCAGAAATATAAATCCCTATCCAACGAAGTCCCAAAGAGAAATTTCCTTAAAGGAAGCAATAGAGGACTTTAATGATCTAGAAAAGAAAAAAGAAATAAAATGGATTGCGGGCAGAATAATGTCTATCCGTTTTCAAGGCGCGATTATTTTTATAACCCTAAATGATGGCACTGGAAGCTTCCAAGGTTTACTTAAAAAAGACATTATCGGAAAAGATCAATTTGATTTTTTTAATGAAGTGGTTGATATTGGAGACTTTCTAGAAATTCAAGGCGATTTTTTTATAACCCAAAGAGGAGAAAAGACGATGGAGGTCAAAGTTTGGCGAGTACTTTCTAAAAGTTTTCGACCCCTGCCTGAAAAGTGGCACGGGCTCCAGGACGTGGAAGAAAGATTTCGTAAAAGGTATTTAGATACTTTAATGAATCAAGAAGCGAAAGAGCGACTTCTTTTGCGTTCTAAAGTTGTCAGTCTTATTCGCAAATTTTACGACGATAACGGTTATATCGAAGTGGAAACTCCAAGATTGCAAATGATCGCTGGGGGCGCGACGGCCAAACCTTTTATTACTCACCACCACGCTCTCAATACGGATTTTTTTCTTACTATTGCTCAGGAATTGTATTTAAAAATGCTCTTGGTTGGAGGTTTTACAAAAGTATATGAAATTGGACGAAAATTCAGAAATGAAGGAATTGACGCTACCCATAATCCTGAATTTACAATGCTTGAATCGCAGGAAGTTTACGGGGATGCCAAAACTCAGCGAGATTTCATTGAGAAATTATTTAAATATTTAGTTAAAGAGATTTTTGGTCAAGAAAAAGTCACCATCAGCGAAGCGGGATTAGATTTTAAAAAAGATTTTGAAGTTATCACTTTTTATAATTTAATAAAAAAATATACGGAGATAAAAGATCCTGAAAAGATAACGGTAAAAGAATTAACAGCCTATGCGGGGAAAAAAGACATGAAAGTTGAACCCAATGAATCAAAAGAAAATATGTTGGACTACATTTACAAGAAATTTTGTCGTTCAAATTTAGTCCAGCCCACCTTCATCATAGATTATCCCGTTGCCTTTAATCCGTTTGCCAAGAGAAAAGAAGATGATCCCTCGCTGATTGATCGTTTTCAGCTTGTTATCTCAGGTATTGAATTAGTCAATGCATTTTCTGAGTTGAATAATCCCATCGATCAAAAAGAGCGTTATCTGGAACAAGATAAAAAAGGTAAAAAAGGCGAAGAGGAAATTTCTCCCACCGATCTGGCCTATTTAGAGGCTATGGAATACGGTATGCCTCCCAATGGCGGCATAGGTATCGGCATAGACCGTTTAGTGATGTTTCTTTCAGGAGTAAAAAACATAAAGGAAGTAATACTTTTTCCAACTTTGAAACCAAAACCATAAAATTGCGGAAGATTGCGGAAGTCGGACTTCCGCGTTCTTTTTTATAAATAGAAAAGCCCCCGGAATCAGAGATTCTCGGGGACATCTTTTAGGCGTTTTTTAGACGCCAGATTTTTTGAAACCCCCACTACCATTTGTCATCAACCCAAGTTGATAACGACAGAAGAATGGCAGTGGGGGAAGTGAACCGGTGATAGTTCTTGCGAATTATAAAACTTATAAATATAAAAGTCACTAAAAGTTATCCACAGCTTTGTTTGCGGAAGTCGGACTTCCGCGTTATCATTTTTTTATGACAAATAGAAAAGTTCCCTTTGTAGAAGGAGAGTTTTATCATATTTATAGTCGTGGTAATAATAAGCAAAAAATTTTCTTAAACAATTATGATTATGAACGTTTTGCTAAATTGCTTTATCTTTGTAATTCAAGAAAGAGTATTGATTTTCGTGAAGATATAGTTAGGCAGGGAATTGATGCTTGGAACTTTGATCGAGGACAAATAATTGTTAACATAGGTGCTTGGGTTTTAATGCCCAATCATTTTCACATTTATATAACCTTGGATGAAAACTTGCGGAAGTCCGACTTCCGCAAAAGTGAAATCACAGAATTTATGCGCAAACTTCTAACTTCATATTCTAAATATTTTAATCAAAAATATAAAAGAACTGGGGGATTATTTGAGGGTAAATTTAAGTCTGTCCATGTTAAAGACAATGTTCAAGCAAAATATCTTTTTTCATATATTCATTTGAATCCAATAAAATTGATTAACACAAATTGGAAAATAGAAGGTATAAAAAATTGGAAAGAAGCTAAAAAGTTTTTAGAGAAATATAGATGGTCAAGTTATTTAGATTATAAAAAAATTATTCGTCTAGAAAATAAAATTCTTAATACTAAAATCTTTCCGGAATATTTTCAAACAATGACAGATTTCGATTTTGAAATAAAAGATTGGCTTACATCTTCAGAAGAAGGTTAGATTCTTACGGAAGTTCTTGCGGGGAAGTCGTTCTTGCGGAAGTCGGACTTCCGCGTTTTTTATAAATAGAAAAGCCCCCGGAATCAGAGATTCTCGGGGACATCTTTTAGGCGTTTTTTAGACGCCAGATTTTTTGGAAATCCCCACCATTCCGTCACTAACACACGTCAGTGACTCAGCAACGAAAGGATGGTGGGGACCCATCTATTCGACTCAATTATAAAACTTATAAATAAAAAAGTCAGCAAAAGTTATCCACAGTCTGGGTTTGGTGTTATTTTAGATGTGGAATACAATGTGTATCAAGTGGGAAAAGGTGGGAAATATGTTGATAAGTAATTTTAAAAAAAATTTATGTTGATCGGCGAATACATCCACACGATAGATGCAAAAAACAGAATTTCTATGCCGGCAAAATTCCGCCAAGAGCTTGGCAAGAAAATTATTATCACTCCCGGATTAGGCCAGTGTTTGTTCATTTTTACAAATAAAGAATGGGAAAAAGTAAGCAAAAAACTTTCTAATTCAGACGCCGACCTTTCGTTTCTAAAGGCAGATCAAAGAAATTTCAATCGATATATGTTCGGACGAGCGGCGGAAGTGGAAATAGATTCGATTGGAAGAATATTAATTCCGGATTTTCTGAAAGAAAGAATTGGGCTCCTCGATTCGGCGGCCATTATCGGGGTGAAAGACAGGGTGGAAGTTTGGAATGACAAGGCGTGGTCGGAAAATAAAGCAGTCGTAGAAAAGCAGGCTGAGCAATTGGCGGAAAAGCTTGGAAACGAGGGAAAATGAGATGAGCGCGCATCGGACAGTTCTTTTAAATGAAACAATAGATGGTTTGAACTTAAAACCTGATTCAGTCGTGCTCGATTGCACTTTTGGGGGAGGCGGACATAGTTTGGAAATTTGCAAAAGATTTCCAAATGTGAAAATAATCGCCCTAGATCAAGACAAAAGTGTTTTTAAAAAAGCGGAAAGCCAGTTCCAAGATTTAAATTGCGATGTTACTTTTATAAATGCAAATTTCAAGGACTTGGAAAATTCAAAAGATTTTGACGCAATTATTTTTGACTTGGGTTTGAGTTCTGACCAGCTCTTCGATTCCGGACGAGGATTTTCTTTTCTGCGGAATGAGCCGCTACTTATGACTCTGAAAGAAAATCCAACCCCTTTAGATATTACGGCTGAAGTGATTGTGAATACTTGGAGAGAAGAAAGTCTGGCTGATATCATTTATGGCTACGGCGAAGAAAGGCAGGCTCGTAGAATCGCTAAAGAGATAGCGGATTTTAGAAAAAAAAGGGAGATTAAGACCACTTTTGATTTGGTAAAGATTATTGAGCAAGCAATTCCGAAAAAATTTCGCCAAAGAAAAATCCATTACGCCACCAAAACTTTTCAAGCAATCCGGATAGCCGTAAACGACGAATTGAGAACGCTGGCCCTTGGTTTGAATAAAGGGTTTCAATCATTAAAGATAGGCGGGAGAATGTCGGTGATTTCTTTCCATAGTTTAGAGGACAGAATAGTAAAGAGATTTTATAAAACAAAAGAAAGCGAAGGAAAAGCAAAGTTGATAAATAAAAAAGTTATTTTAGCGAGTAGCGACGAAGTTAAGAAAAATTCCAGGTCGAGAAGCGCTAAATTAAGAATTCTAGAAAAAATAAGCCAGTAGACGATTTTAATAAATCAAATAAAAATATGAGAGCAATAAGTTCAAAATTAAATATGTATGTAAAGAGCGTCAGTGTAATAAATAATAATCTCGAAAGACTTATTTTGAATATTATTTTTTTGTCTTTTGGAATATTGGCTCTTTTATATGTTTTATTTTTAGGAAATATGGTTAGAAATATTGTGGAACGTCGAAGTCTGGAGGCAAATATGCATACCCTTTCGAGAGAAGTTAGAGATTTAGAACTTACTTATTTATCTATGTCCAATAATGTTGATCTAGCTCTTTCATATTCTATGGGGTTTAAAGAAACACGACCAACCTTCGCCACTCGTAAAGCTTTTGGTTATAGTGTAAAAATAACTCAAAATGACTTATAGTTTTCTTATCCGATCTAGGATTATTCTTTTAGGCATTACAATTTTTTCTTTAATTTTAATAGCCAAGCTTTTTTTAGTGCAAGTGGTGCAAGGTGATGCTTATTCGCAGTTGGCGGACAGACAGTATTCTACCCCAAGTGGCGATATTTATGAACGTGGCACTATCTTCTTTACAAACAAAGGCGGACAGCTTATGGCGGCTGCCACCCAGACGGCTGGATTCAAGATTGCTATAGATCCTGATAAAATTATCGATGCTGAGTCAGTTTATCAAAAACTCTCAAAAATAATAGTTCTGGATTATAATAATTTCATAATGAGAGCAGCCAAGGTAAACGACCCTTATGAGGAAGTTGCCACTCGTCTTTCTAAAGCGGAGGCTGATGCTGTCTCTCTGCTCAAAATTCCCGGAGTGAGCGTTTTTAAAGAAAAATGGCGTTTTTATCCAGGAGGAACGCTCGCGTCTCATACCCTTGGCCTGGTGGGATACAAAAATACAGAACTTGGGGGGCGCTATGGTTTAGAGAGGCAATATAATACCGAGCTTACAAGAGATAACAACAATCCTTATGTAAATTTTTTTGCGGAGGTTTTTTCTAATATAAATAAAACTTTATTTAAACGTGAAGTGAAAGAGGGAGATGTGGTAACCACCCTGGAGCCTCAAGTGGAGAATTTTTTAGAAAAGAAATTAATGGAGGTAAAAGAAAAATATCAAATTGATTCCGTTGGCGGAATAATTATGAATCCGCAAGACGGGTCCATCTATGCTATGAGTGTCAAACCAGATTTCAATCTGAATGATTTTTCTCAAGAAAAAAATAGTTCTATTTTTTCTAATCCGCTAGTTGAGAATGTATTGGAATTCGGATCCGTGGTGAAGCCTCTTATAATGGCTGGAGCGCTAGATGCCGGAGTTGTGACATCTGAAACTACTTATAATGATCAGGGAGAGGTTACAGTTGAAAAGTACAAAATTTTTAATTTCGATAAAAAAGGACGGGGTCCAGGCACGAGCATGCAAGAAGTCCTAAATCAGTCTCTTAATACCGGTATGGTTTTTGTAGAACAAAAATTGGGCAAAGAAAAATTGCGTGATTACTTGCTCTCCTATGGAGTTAAAGATAAAACAGGAATCGACTTGCCAAATGAAACAAGCGGACTAGTGTCTAACCTGAACAGTCCTCGGGAAATTGAATATGCCAATGCCGCTTTTGGTCAAGGAGTGGCTTTTACTCCAGTCGGAATGATTCGCGCGTTGGCTTCCTTAGCCAATGGAGGGAACTTGGTTGTGCCTCATGTTGTAAAAAAGATAGTATATAATGATGGTACTTCCAAAGAAATGAAATATCCAATTACGCGCGCCAAAATCACCAAGCAAAGTTCGGAAGAAATAACCAGAATGCTTGTAACGGTGATGGATAAGGCCATTAAGGGAGGATTGGCGAAATTGGAACGTTTTAGCGTGGCGGTAAAAACCGGTACGGCCCAAGTTGCGGATAATATCACTGGAGGATACTCTGAAGATAAGTATATTCATTCTTTTGTCGGTTATTTCCCAGCTTATGATCCGAAATTTATAATTTTTCTTTACGCGGTTAATCCCAAAGGCGTGCCTTACGCCGCGACTACTTGGACTGATCCTTTTTTAGCTATCACTAAATTTTTATTAAATTATTATGAAATTCCGCCAGACAGATGACTTTTAATAAATTCGAGGTTATGGTGAGTAAAATCGAATCATGAAAACAACTTTCAAAAAAATAATAACTTATATCCTGCAAATAGAATCGCGTTTAGTTCTTTCTAAATATAAACCGAAGATAATCGCGATTACTGGATCAATTGGCAAGACTTCCACCAAGGATGCGGTTTATGCTGTTTTATCCAAAATGTCCTATGTTCGCAAAAGTGACAAAAGTTATAACAGTGAAATAGGTTTGCCACTTACTATTTTAGGCATTCCCAATGGTTGGAATAATCCTCTGATCTGGCTCAAAAATATTTTTAAAGGTTTATGGCTTTTTTTAGCGTCTCATAAATATCCCGAGTGGCTTGTTTTGGAAGTGGGCATCGGTCATCCTGGCGATATGCGCCGTATCGCCTCCTGGCTCAAAACGGATGTGGTTATTATCACGGCGATCGGGGAAACTCCCGCGCATATTGAATTTTTTAATTCACGTAAAAATCTTATAGAAGAAAAAAGTAAACTTGTAAAAACTCTAAGACAGGAAGGTCTCTTGATATTAAATGCGGATGACCCGGATGTGCTTCTTCTGAAAAAAAATAGCAAGCATCGTGTCAAGACTTACGGATTCAAGGGAGAAGCTGACATTTTAGGTTCTGGGGATAGTATTTTTTACGATGAAGAAAAGATTCCCCTCGAGCCCAAAGGGATAATTTTTAGAGTAGATGAGGATGGAAAAAGTTTGCCGGTGGTTATCGAAGGAGTATTTGGCCGAAATCATGTTTACGCGTCTCTCGCCACTCTCGCTTTTTCTTCAGGTTTTAAATTTAATATGCTAACTGCCATAAATTCACTTAAGAATTATGATGTTCCGCCGGGGCGGATGCGTTTATTAAAAGGAATAAATAATTCAATGATTATCGATGATACTTACAATTCTTCTCCTTTGGCTTGTGGATCTGCGCTCGAAACCTTGGGAGAAATAAAAGCCAATGGAAGAAAAATTGCCATTTTGGGAGATATGCTTGAATTAGGTAAACATACAGAAGAAGCTCATAGAAATATTGGCAAGATGGCGGGAAAAATTTTAAGGGGAAATGCGGATATGCTTATAGTGGTGGGTCCGAGAGCCAAAGCCATCAAAGAAGGCGCGTTAGAAACGGGGATGGATAAAAAAAACATTCTTGAATTTTTAGATTCATCTCAAGCGGGAGAATTTGTAAAAAATTCTGTACAAGCAGGGGATTGGGTGCTTATAAAAGGTTCCCAGAGTATGCGGATGGAGCGGGTATCTGAGCAGATACTTTTGGATAAAGAAAATAAAGATAAATTATTAGTGCGTCAAGAAAAAGAATGGCTGGAGAAAATTTGAATAAAAAAAGAGAATATAACTAGGCTTGTTAAATTCTTTTTTCTGACGAAAGATGCTATATTGCTTAAAAACTGGCCCTATCGTCTAACGGTTAGGACGGAGCCTTCTCAAGGCTTAAATCGCGGTTCGATTCCGCGTAGGGTCATATGATTATATAAGTATATTATTCTTATATAATGGGAATCTATTTACAGTAAATTATATTCCTCTAATGATTTTTACTATAGTCTTAAGATTATCAGCGTTAAAATCTTGTAACTAAAAAATACTTAATAGAAAAGCGCCCCCTTGCATGGTTAGCAGGTAGGCGCTCTTGTATTGATTGTTCGTGATCAATCCAATCAATGAGAGTAGATGTAATTCTGACCTCCGGGACCAGAATATGTAGTCCATGAACCATAGTAGGTGGGGGCCCAGAAGGATGACCACCAACGTGGTTTGGCTACATCTCGGCGCGCCTTGAGCTCCGTTGTTTTAAGCTCCAGGTCTCCCGCGGATGGCGACTTAGTGCTGGATGTTTCTACGACGTTTGTCGTAGAGATGCCGTCCTTGGTGGTGATCGTAGTCTTCTTTTCGACTACGGTGATCTCTCCTCCAACAACCAACTTGCTTTTTGCCGTCATTGGTGCCGTTTGGCACCCAACGAGTAGCATTGCCATGGTCCCGAGACTGATGATTTGTGTTTTCATGTTTTTCTTGTTTTGATTTTGAGTTTTTTGGTTTTCTTACGAAATAGCAATCTAAAAAAGATTTATAGACTATTATTTCGCAAGAAAACTTGAACAAGGAAAATATGAATATATATAAAGAACAATATCTTATTACTCTCTAAAGTATAGCATATTCATACCAAAATGTCAATAGCGTATTGTTTTCTATAAAATCACAAAACCCTTGAGCTGATTTGCCTTTATTTGTCAATATTAAATGTGAGCTAAAAATCTAAAGACAATAACCACTTCAAAAAAAGACTTACTTCCTTTTGGTCACGCAAATACCATCTGGCCGCGCTTTTTTTCTTTTCACCAACCCGGATTGTGATTCCATCTTTTTTGAGCGCGGTAAAAGCATCTTCGTCTGTTAGGCTATCGCCGATATAAATTGGCCGGAAATTTTTTCCTGTTTTTTTATTGAAATGTTCTTCGGCCCAAAGCACACTATCGCCTTTATCCCAATCAATTTCCGGTCGTAATTCAAAAGTTTTTAAATTGTGGTCCAGACGGAGCTTGTTATTTTTCAAAATCGGCTTTAATATTTTCTTTATTTCGCGTTTGAATTTAGAAACCAAGTTCGGATTCATTATCCGATAGTGAATTGCCAACATAAAAGACTTATCCTCAAAAATCATTCCGGGATAACAACTAATCAACGACTTAATTTTTTGTTTGGCTGAATTTATAGTTTTAATTGTTTCTTTTGGAATTGGTTTAATATGGTATTTTTCATCTTCCTCCCATTCAAGACCATGGCTTGCAATATATGAAAGACCTTTTATATTCATCTTTTTCTTAATATCAGAAAGCTCTCGGCCGGTAATAATGGCGACTGGAAAACGCTTGGCGCATTCTTTTAAAAGGGCTGTATTTTCGTCTGAAATAAATGCTTCATCCGGTGTCGGGGCGATGGCTGAAAGCACACCGTCAAAATCTAGAAGCAAGACAGCTCCGCCCTTTTTCTCTATTAGTTTTTTTATTTTTTGAATATCATCAAAAAGATTTTTCATTTAGATTGTGTCTAGCCAAGGTTCGCAACCGCTTTTATGAATTCGGCGGCCCAACGGTAGACATTGTAATCTTTTACCCTTCCACGCAAAGTTTTCATCCGCATATGCTGTTCAGAAGGGGGCATTTGGAGAGCGCGTTTAATGGCTTCTCCAATTTCGGCAACATTATATGGATTAAATAATATCGCTTCCTTTAGACTCTTGGCCGCTCCCGTAAGTTCGCTTAATATGAGTACTCCTTGCTCATCATTTCGCGCTGCAATAAATTCTTTAGAAACTAAATTCATGCCATCGTGTAGGGAAGTGACGAGACAAAAATGCGCTTCGCGATATAGAGGAGTAAGTTCTGCGTGGGAATGGTGCTTTTTCTCGAAGACAATTGGTTTCCAATCTGCCACTTCAAATTTTTTGTTTATACGGTCGGCCTCAAGCTTCAGACTTTCAGCATAGTCTCTATATTTTTGCGCGCCTTCTCGGCTTGGAGCTGCAATTTGTAAAAAAGAAAATTGTTCTTTATATTCTGGGTAGGTATCAAGAAAATATTCAATGCCCCTAAACCTCTCGAGGATACCTTTGGTGTAATCAAGTCGGTCGACACCCAGTCCTAAGAATTTTGTTTTAATATCGAATGACCTAAATGTTTTGATATTTTTATTATCCTCTTGGGGAGAAACATCGTTTGTCAGCGAAACTGATATGGGGAAAGGACGAATTATGGTAGTATGGCCGTTATGGGTTACGGAAAAACGTTCAAAATCTATTATTGATTCTATCTCTTGACCGACTGTTTCGAGAAAATTATTGCAATGCTGTTGAATATGGAAACCAATAACATCTGCTCCCAACATTCCTTTAATAATTTCATTTCGCCAAGGACAAATACTAAATTGTTCGGGCGAGGGCCAGGGATGATGCCAAAAAAGTCCAACTTGCGCATCCGGACGGCTTTTTTTTATTATACTTGGCAATAACGAAAAATGAAGGTCTTGGACCAGTATGATTGGTTGGGGCACATTTTTTATTTCTTCGAACAAACTTTCCGCGAATTTTCCGTTGACCTGTCGATATGTCATCCAGTCTTCTTTTCGAAATATTGGGCGAGTATGAGACATTAAACATAAAGGAAAAAGAGCTTCATTTGAAAATCCGACATAATATCCTTGCACTTCTTCGGGAGTTAGCCAGATGCGTTTTAAAGTATATTTTGGTTCCTCGGGCGGGACTTTAATTTTTCCATTTTTGTCAGATGTTTCTCTATCAGCATCTCCGCTTCCATGGGCAATCCATAAGCCTCCACACGCTTCCATTACCGATTCAACCGCCGTAACCATGCCATGGGCCGGCACTAAATACTTGATCTCGTTTTTGATTTTATTATGAATATACGGTTCACGATTAGACACCACAAATATTTTTCTATCTTTTAAGTATGCCTTAATAAATTCTTTTAGACGCTCTGCTGTCCACGGGGTGTCTAGTTTTTCCAGTCTCATCCGAGCTTCTTCGCTCGCGGATGAACGCGCCTGCAACAAATTGTTAGCCAGATGGGTAATTTCTGTCGCCAGGGGTTTAAAAAAAGAATATTTGTCTGTGTCTTTTAAAGTTTCATTTTCTCCGCCCATTCTAATTTTTTTTATAGAATCAACTAAACGAACAACTTGGCGAAAAACAAAAAATCGGAGAATAATAAAAATCGTAATGGAGAATATTATTATTTGGATGCCTAATCGCAATAAATTTCCTCTCCAAATTTGAGCAATGCTTGTATTTATATATCCCGCATTTTGCACAATTATAAGCGTACCGATGATACTACCTGCATCATTATGGAGCGGATCAACAAACACGTGTCTTAATTCACCATCCGCATCGATAAAATTAGTTTTTGATTTATTGCTATCCATGGCATCCGAAACAGATTTTGTATTATCGATTATTGTTTTTGGTAATCCTGAAGAAGTGGCCAAGAGTGTTCCTTTATTGTCATATAGAACAATTCCTGCCAACTTTTCACGGTTAGCAAACCGGTCTACAATTTTTTTAAGAGATGTTTGAAGGGAAGCTTGTGAAGAATTCACATATGAAGGCTCAACCGATTCTTTTAAGCTGTCAGAGAGCAGTGTCGCTCGTTGCTCCAAATTGGTCGTTAGCGTCGCCCGTTCTTCATTAACCTGTTTAAGGTTGAAGAAAAATGCGACTAAGGTCACAGCTACAACAACACTGCCAATAATGGCAAAGATATATCTCATATCGTTATTTTAATACAAATTCACCTATAAATCAAGCATTATTTATTATTTATTTAATGGTTTAAATAATTCCTTTATTTCTTCCATTTTCTTTGGATCGAGTTTTGCTTCAAAGAATTTTATAACAACCTCTTTTTCATAAAAGTTTTTATGTCCATTTGTCGCTTTATCAATCAATTTATCTAAGGTAACAGGAAGTAGTTTTATTTTTTCTCCCGCATCCAGATGCAAGCCAGCTACTTTTTTTAAGCCTTTAGCAATAAAAGTATATACCACCCAATCAATCTTACTTGTAGGGTGTTGGGCATCCCATAAAATAAATTCTTCAGCTTCGTATCCGCTTTCTTCTAACAATTCTCTTTTCGCCGCCATGAGGATGTCTTCCCCCTTATCTACTCTGCCACCAGTCGTGCCGATAAATGGTTTCTTGCCCGGCTGTTCTTGTTCTGTCAAAATAATTTTTCCATCAGGCAATACGGGAAAAATAACGACAGTGTCTGGACGTTTTAGTTTCTCAAAGGTTGTTTTTGTTCCGTCAAACATCTCTTGTTCCCATTGATAAACATCAAAAAGCGCGCCCTCAAAAACTTTCTTGGCGTTATCCGGAATTGGTTGTTTTGATGCAGGACGTTGGATATCCATAAATTAATTATACTAAACTTACAGACTGTGTAGTGTACAACCTATTGAGGAGCCTGAGGCTCTCCGAAGACAACGAAGGGCTGGCTGTGTCTCCTGAATAAAATCCGAACTTTTTTCCGTAAAAATCCTGTTTTCTAATCGACTAATTTGGTTTAGCGACCGCCGTAGGTTTCTTACCTTTAAAAAGTAGCCACAACGCGCCTGTTAAAATTACAAATTCGGACCAAAAATCCCATTGAAACCAGTATTGGCTAATCAGTTCCATTCTAGTAAATCTGGAATAATACCCTCCTGTCGAGTCTATACCAGAGATTAAAAATGAAAAATGTCCAAGCATCAAAAACGCCGTAAATATTACCGCGCCGATCAGTATCATTTTATAGCTCCTTGATGTTTTCGGGGTTGACTTTGTCGAAAACAAGATTCCAAATAACAAAGCTAAAACTGTTGTATCTGTAAAATGAACATTAAGAAAATCCCATAGAAGTTGTGGCCAAACGCTAATATTGCCGGTTCCGAGGGGAAATTCGAAACTCTTCATTTCAAAGACAGAATATCCGTCTTTATACGGCATCCAGATCTCCTGAACAACAATCATTGTCAGTATAATCAGAAAAAGGAAACCTCCCGCCAGAATCCATTTCCAATTCGTGTCTCTTTTAAGATTCAAGCTTGGCCTGAATATCTCATATGCTAAACCAATAAGAATGACAAGAAAGCCAATCCATGGGGGACTGTAAACTACTCCCGGAGCATCTCCCACGTTTATTTTCGTCCAGGTGGGCATCCAAAGTAACAAAAACAAAACTATCACAAAAAAAATAAATGCAAAAATGCGATTTGAGACATTGCTCATATTTTTAATTATACCATAAAATCTCTTTGCCTCGCTTTTGCCCGTCCCGAGCGAGGCGGAAAACCAAAACTTTACAAACTGGCTGGCACTGTGGCGCGATGTTGGAACTTCTCTACTGCACTCCAAGTGAAATTAGTGGTCTTTTCCAATAATGTAATACAATTAAACCAATAACAACAAATACTGTCATAGTGCCTACAGCAACACGGTAAGCAAGAGGTTGAGTACCCATAGCCCAAATTATTCCTCCCCAAGTAAGTGGTCCCACAAAAGTTGCAAAACGTTCAGCTATTGTATAAAAAGAAAATCCATATCTCATATCTTGCTTTGGTAAAACGGCAGTCAAATATGCGCGAGTAACTGTCCACGCAGAACCTATGAGTAACCCCATGATAGGGCTTAATATTACTGCTACTAAAAAGTTTGGTGCTAGTGCCAATACAGGAAGAGCAATAACCCAGCCGAGCATAATATATTTTAAAGTTTTTAACGCACCTATTTTGTCTCCTAACCAACCAGCGATAACACTACCGATGGCGGATGTTACTAAAATAGCCAGAAGTAGAATAGACTTAGCAGTATCTGGAGAGTGAAAAACTCTTTCTAAATAAATTGAATAGTTATTACTAACAGTCAACAGAGCATCATTGAAAAAGAAAAATGCTACTAACATGGGGGTCGCGGCTGATACCGCAAAGAATGCGATCATTTTTTTAATTGAAGTTTTAGTTTCATTTTGAATTAAGGAAGTATTAACTCCGTTAACATGCTTTTTTGATTCCTTAAAAAATATCATCATAGGGAGCGCAAGAATAAAGAAAGCTGGCACAGATATTAATAAAGGGGTAATGCGAGAATCAGCAAATGGAAGTGTAATTAAAATACCCACCACAAAACCCAAAGAACTTGAAAAATTACCAATGCCCGACACCCGAGATTTATGGGCATCGTCTGCTATTTCATCAAGCATTGGATTATAAAACACAAAAGACAATTGATAGAAATATTGACCAATCAAAAAGAAAAGTGCAATCAACCAGATATTACTATTCATGCTGGCTAAAATTGCAACTAAACCATAAAAGAAAAAAGTACATACTGTGGAAATATTTAACCAAAACTTTCCACCACCATGCAAATCAGTGCGGGCTGCTAAAATTGGGGCTGTGAATAAAAGAATAATCGTTGTTATTGCAAAAATGGCATTATATGAAAAATCTGATAGCCCAGCATCAACTACAATCCATTGGGCAAAATATAAAATAAAGTTGATATAGACAATTGAGTTAGCGAAATCATATAAAGACCATAGAGAGAGTTGTTTTTTGTTCATATCTTTATTATATCAAATTTCTAAAAAAGCGGTTCCTTTGGAACGGGTGGTGGACCCATAAAAATATAAGGGGCAAACTTGTGTCGCTTAGCCGTAACTTTTTGAAATTGTTTACTTTCCGTTCTTTTATATACTTCATGTATTTGTCTTGATTGTAAATTAGAGAAAATATAATTATTTGAAAGTTTTATCGTATTCTGGTTGAAATCCTCGACTCGTTTACGATTCAACTTTATTTTTTGATTTTTGTGAGGTACATCTCTTAGTAGAAGAGCTAATCTGGGACTTAAGGGTATAAATAAGGTGCCATTTCCATATCCGGCATTTAAGGCAGGAGGGACAAAGACTGGGCGATAAATTGAAATTGGATTGTCTGAAGTAATAAATACTCTATCAGTATCACTGACCAATAAATGCCAGTGTTTTCGTGAGTAATACCACTGTGCAAGGTCAGTAGCAACTTCAATCCCTTTAGCAATAAAATGCCCCTTATTTCCAAAAGTTATAGAGTATTTTTTCTCAACCATGAACTCTTGTTGTTCTTTTAGTTGTTTATCGTTTAAAAAAATTCCTGCTTTTTCGAAGCTTTCTTTAGAGTAGGGAAGATTTCAGAATATTTCAAAGCAACAGGTCGGCGTATTTTTGTGTAATGCGCACCCCATTTTGAATTGTTGTGTTGTTCTAATCTTTTTTCAAGATTGTTTGTGCATCCAACGTAGAGGCTTTTGTCGGCACATTCTAGGATATAAGTAAAATACATAAATAAATTTTTCAACTATCCCTCACATTCGTTCGGGACCTTCGTCTCAAATATTTCGGGCCGAAGGCCCTGAGGAGCCTTAAGGCAACGAAGGGCTGGGAGACTTGGAATCGAACCAAGATAACGTCCTCCAGAGGGACGTGTCCTACCGTTAGACGATCTCCCAAAATTTGAACTTTATCTAATATACCCCAAATTGAGGTGATTTTACAACTAATTTTTTTTATCTGCTATACTATCTAATAATGAAAAGAAACTTTTCTTTGCTTTTTTTAGTTTTATTTCTTTTCGTGTCTATTTCATTTTTTATACTGCCATTGTTTTTCGGAAATGTTTCCTATAAAAAAGATGATCAAAATACAAAGGTGGGAGCGCAGGGGAAGAAGGAAAATAAAAAAGAACTTATTATTCCTGTCTTTCCGCCACTTGATATTGCGGCTTACAACAAAAAATTAAACGAGATAGCTAATAATCCGCCTGATCCTGTTATTTTTGATACAGTGAAGACTATTGAAAAAGATAAAAATGGCAAGTCGATTACAAAAATTACCAAAGTTCCTGTTTCACCCCAGCCAATTAAATCTCATCTTTGGCCGGTCAAAACCGTTTATCCCAAGGCTGGCGCAATCTTGCCATTCAAGCGTGTTGTCGCTTATTACGGAAATTTATATTCAACCAAAATGGGAGTTTTAGGACAATATCCAGAAAACGAAATGTTGGGAAAATTAGATACGGAAGTGAAAAAATGGCAAGAGGCCGACCCGAGTACGCCGGTTGTTCCAGCGCTCCACTATATTGCAGTGGTGGCTCAGAGTAGCCCGGGTGGGGATGGCAAATACAGAACACGGATGCCGAATTCCGAGATTGATAAAATATTAGCTATCGCGGCGAAAATAAATGCCATCGTTTTTCTTGATATTCAAGTTGGTTTTTCAAATTTACAGAGTGAAGCGCCTAAATTTGAAAAATATTTTAAATTACCAAATGTGCATTTGGGCATTGACCCTGAATTTTCTATGAAGAGCGATATTCGGCCGGGAAAAATCGTCGGTACCTTGGATGCGGCCGATATAAATTTTGCGGCCGATTACTTGGCTAAAATTGTAAAAGAAAATAATCTTCCCCCGAAAATTCTAGTGGTGCATCGTTATACGCAAAAAATGGTGACGAATTATAAAGAAATTAAACCGTTGCCGGAGGTGCAGATTGTGATAGATATGGACGGTTGGGGCGGAATGGCAAAAAAAATCAGCACCTACACACACTTTATTTATCCAGAACCTGTTCAATTTACCGGTTTTAAATTATTTTATAAAAATGATATTTTTACTCCGGGGACTAGTCTAATGACACCGGAAGAACTTTTGAAATTAAATCCCCAACCTATTTATATACAATACCAGTAGGAAATTTTTGTGTTATACTGTTTAAAATGGATCCGCAAAAAGAAGAAAAGGCCTGGCGCGAAGTGAAATACAGTGAAAAATTTTTGAACGCATTTAGAGGTTTGTATGTTGTTTCAAAGACAACGAGACATTTGTTTATACACATAATATCCGCTATGGTTGTGATAGTTTTTGGATTTTATTTTCGTGTTTCCAGTTTGGAATGGATTGCGCTTGTTTTTGCAATCGGTTTTGTTTTTGTGATCGAAACGCTAAATACGGCTATTGAGATAGACATAGATTTAACTTCTCCTGAATATCATCCTTATGCTCGGGATACCAAAGACGTGGCAGCGGCGGCAGTCTTGTTGTCTGTGTTTGTCGCAATAATTATCGGACTAATTATTTTTTTGCCAAGGATTTTTAATATGATATAATGTGGGTTATGAATAACAACAAAAATATAAAAATTTTCTTTTCTGTAATCGGTCTTTTGATACTAGGAACAGTGGCTACTTTTTTAACGCAGTCTTCCAGTGTTACGCCAGCCGGACCTGGCAAATATGACGCTTTGGCGCAATGTTTAAAGGACAAAGGCGCAGTTTTTTATGGCACTTTCTGGTGCAAATACTGCCAAGCACAGAAAAAGATGTTTAGCTCTTCTCAAAAATTGCTTCCGTATGTCGAATGTTCTACCGCCAATGGGCAGGGTCAGGTTCAAGCCTGCATAGATAAGAAAATTACTGGTTATCCGACTTGGGAGTTTGCTGATGGATCGCGTTTGAAGGGAGAAATTCCTCTGGCGCAATTAGCCGAGAAAACTTCTTGCGAACTCCCTAAATAATTTATGTCTAATTCCGTGCATTATTTAAACGTCTTTCTTGGATTAGGAGCGATTGTTCTGCAGATTCTTTCAGTTCTAGCGCTTGTTTTTCTTTTTTTTGGTTCTAAAAAAAATCAATTTCTGGATTATATTAATAAACATTTTTTAATATTGAGTTTTTTGATTTCTTTATTCGCTTCAGTTTTCCCCTTGGTTTATTCTGAAATTATCCATTTTCTGCCGTGTCATCTATGTTGGTGGCAAAGAGTTTTTATGTTTCCAACTTTATTTCTTTTTGGCACAGCTCTTTGGGACAAAGATAGAAAAGTCATCCGATATGCTGTTTCCTTGCTTTCTATCGGTTTTTTGATTTCCGTCTATCAAAATTTTTTCTATTATTTTGGAGAAAATTCAAGCTTGCCATGCGATGTGTCGGGGGTGTCTTGTTATCAATATTTAGTTTCTGAATTCGGTGGATATATTTCTATTCCAATGCTGGCGCTCACCGCCTTTTTTGCTCTTTTGACTCTTCTAGCGGTAGCTCATTTTTATCCAAAGAACAAAGCGCAATAGGTTTGCTGAAATCGCTTTATTTTGATATAGTTTTTTTAGTGAAATTTTTCCATAAAGAGCGTGTAGTTCAGTGGTAGAACGCTGTCCTGATAAGACAGAGGCCGATGGTTCGATCCCATCCACGCTCACAGAGTGCGGGGCGCTGTGTGAGGGGCAGATTTAATAAATATAATGAATATAGAAATTTTAGATCATAAAATCAATCTACTAGAAGTCAAAAAATTGGCTGGTTTTTGGTATGAAACAATGATCAAAGGCACAGTTGATGTTGAGCTTGGGCGAGTTGCATTAGGAGGAGATTACCACATTGAGTCTTCTGAAATACTAACTAACTCTGGTTCAAAATTTAAAGATGTTTGGGGATTTAATATTCGTTTTGAAGAAAACAAAGATGGAGTTTTGGAATTTGATTCTATGGTGAATATTAAACCAAATTTTGACAATCGTTCTCGGGGAATAAATGACCAGAAAGTAGTGAAAAAAGCCACCGACATTATTCATAGATTTATTGATTTAAAATAATCAATGGAAAAGAATTCACTTTTTTTTATGGCAAATCTTTATCCTGAAATTGGCAGACTTTTTTCCTTTTTCGATTCAGGCAAAATTGAGGCCGCCCATAACGCGCAAATACGCTCTCTCAGTATTATTGATAAAATTTTATCTTTTAAAGATATAAAACCCGCCGGGCGGGAAGAGTGGAGCGTGATCAAAAATTTTGTTCTTGGTTATGATAAACTAGATCCATACGAGAGAGATATTTTAGAAAAATACGCTGAACCTTTTTCTTCTAAATTTATGAAAGGGAAGTAGAATGTATGGTTATATCTCAAAGATTTAGTAAGGTAAATTTGCATCCCGTATATTTTTATCTTATACTGGAATAAAGTCAAGATGGCTTTGTTTTTATGAATGAAGATAAAAAAAAATTAGATTGGAAGCCGGCGTTTCAAATTTTTGGTCGGGTTTCGACTTGGGTTATCGCGCCAATAATACTGGCGCTTATAATTGGCAAGGCCTTGGATACGCGTTATGGCACAGACCCTTGGATATTTTTAGGACTCACGGGTATCGCTTTTTTGTTTTCAATATTTGGCATTGTGCGTACAGTTAAAAATTACATTAAAAATTTATGAATACCTTACCCTCGATTAGTCACGAAACGACGCTTTTTGCTGAACCCATTTTCTATTATAAAAATTTCACTTTTACCAACGCTCTGCTTTCGAGTTGGCTGGCTGTTTTGCTGATTATCATTCTAGCCGTGATTTTAAGGAAAAAATTGCGCGAAGTTCCGAAAGGTTTGCAAAATATTTTTGAAATTATTGTTGAAGGCGCGCTTGATCTGTGCGATCAGGTGACGAGTAGCCGAACTTTGTCTCTGAAAGTTTTCCCGATTGCCATTTCGGTTTTCTTTTTTGTCTTGATTAATAACTGGTTTGGACTTCTGCCCCTTGGCGGTTTAGGTCTTTTAGAAAAAAGCAAGGAGGGTCTGGCCTTTGTTCCATTTCTTCGTGGCGGCACGGCTGATGTGAATACCACGATTGCGCTCGCCATCCTGGCGGTTTTGGGCGCAAACTTATTTGGCATTTTTTCAATCGGTCTGTGGAAAATTTTTAATAAATATGTTAATCTGAAAGCGCTGGGGCAAATATTTACCAAAATAAAAAATGATAAAACGGTGATTATTGTGGCTCCCCTCACGTTCTTTGTCGGGTTGCTTGAGCTGGTCGGCGAATTTGCCAAAGTCGCGTCGTTGTCGTTTCGACTTTTCGGAAATGTTTTTGCCGGGGAAGTTCTTTTGGTATCTATGGCGACTATTATTGCTTATATTCTACCAATTCCGTTTATATTTTTGGAGATACTGGTGGGAGTGATTCAAGCGCTAATATTTTCAATGCTCTTGGTTGTCTATTTCACAATTTCCGCTACCGATCATAATGAACACGAGAAGCGCGAAGAACAAATGTCTGTATCCGTTTAAAAGATTATAAATTATTAGTCGAAATTATTATTAAATAAGTAAAAATTATATGGAAGAATTAAGCACTTTGGCAAAAGGTTTAGCTATCGGTTTGGGCGCGATTGGTCCGGGTATTGGCATCGGATTGATTGGGGCGAAAGCGATGGAAGCGATTGGCCGCAATCCAGAAGCGACCAATAAAATTCTAGTGCCAATGCTTCTGGCTTGCGCATTTGCTGAAGCAATCGCGATTTACGCGTTAGTTATCGCATTTTCAATTAAATAAATTGTTTTCAATTATAAAAAATTAAAACTATTTATTTAACGAACATCATGGATTCAATTATTTCCACATTTCATATAGACTGGAAGATTATCATTGCGCAAGCGATAAATTTTATTATTGTTTTTATTGTCTTATATATTTTTGCTTTGAAACCTCTAAATAAATTGATGACGGAGCGCGCAGAAAAAATATCAAAAGGTCTAGACGATGCCAAGAAATCTAACGAATTACTGCAAAAAGCCACCGAAGAATACCAAGGAAATACGGTAAAACTCAGAAAAATTTCAATAGATGCTCAGAAAGAACTTAAAAAAGACTTGGAAAAATTAAGAATGGAAAATCTTGAGAGGATAAAAATAGATACTGCAGAATGGACAAAGAACAAAATTAAGCAAATGGAAATTGATAAGAAGACTTTGGTTGAATCAGTTAAAGGCGAGCTTGCGTCTCTTGCCATACTGGCAGCTCGAAAAATTATGGACGATAAGAATAAGGAAAATCAAGTAAAAATATGACCAAAATTTCCCCAAAAAATATTGCCGAGGCGATATATCAAGCTACAGTTGGCAAGTCTGGTAATGATCTTACGCTTGTGCTGAAACGTGGAGCCAAAATGCTCAAAGATAAAAGATTACTTCCTAAATCTGAGGATGTTTTGAGCTTTCTTCAAAATATCCTTGATGAAAAGAGTGGCACAGTGAGGATGAAAGTTGTCACAGCCAAAGAGATAAGCAGTGGAGATAAAAAGAAATTAGAAAATGAAATCAAAGAAAAGTATAAAGCGGAAAAAGTGCTAAGTGAATTTTTTGAAAAAAGGAATTTATTGGGAGGGATGCGAATTGAAATCGGAGATGAAGTTCTAGACACCACATACAAAAGCAAGCTCTCGCAATTAGAAAAATTTTTAATACAAGGAAAATAATATATGTTAAATCACATAGTAGAAAGTTTAAGAAAAGAAATAGAATCCTTCAAAGCTGAAGCCCTAGTCGAGAAAGTGGGTCAAGTGCTGGAAGTTTTTGATGGAATCGCGAAAGTTTCCGGTCTTTCGGACCTAAAATCGTCTGAAATGGTGACTTTTCCAAATGGAGAAACGGGAGTTGCGCTTAACTTGGAAGAAGACGCGGTGGGAATTATTATTCTGGGCGACTTTTCTAAAATTAAGGAAGGCGATGAAGTAAAAGCGACTGGCAGAATTTTGGAAATAGCGGTGTCTGACAATATTCTGGGCCGGGTAGTAAATGCCATGGGCGCTCCAATTGACGGAAAGGGGACGATCAAAACAAATAAAAAATATCCGATTGAAAAAGTAGCTCCAGGCGTGATTACCAGGCAGAGCGTGGAAGAGCCGGTGGCGACAGGTATTAAGGCGATTGATGCCATTATTCCTATTGGTCGCGGTCAACGAGAACTCATTATTGGTGATAGGCAAACAGGGAAAACGGCTATCGCCATTGATGCCATTTTAAACCAGAAAGGTCAAAAGATGGTTTGTGTTTATGTTTCGATTGGTCAAAAAGATTCTAAACTTCGTAAATTAGGAGCGCGCTTAGAAGCTGGCGGAGCAATGGATTATACAGTTATTGTTTCGGCGGGAGCATCTGAAGCGGCCGCGATGTCTTATATTGCTCCTTACGCGGGAGTTTCTATTGCCGAATATTTTATGGATCAGGGCAAAGATGTGTTAATTATTTATGATGATCTTTCCAAACACGCTGTTGCTTATCGTGAAATTTCATTACTCTTGCGTCGTCCGCCAGGTCGGGAAGCGTATCCGGGAGATGTTTTTTATTTGCACTCTCGTCTTTTAGAGCGGGCTTGTCGAAGAAATTCCAAGTATGGGGGCGGTTCTATTACCGCGCTTCCCATTATCGAAACCCAAGCGGGAGATATTTCGGCTTACATTCCAACCAACGTTATTTCTATTACGGATGGACAGATTTTTTTAGAAACGGATCTTTTTTATAAAGGAATTAGACCGGCGGTGAATGTCGGGTCTTCCGTGTCTCGAGTGGGTTCCAGCGCTCAGATAAAAGCGATGAAAAAAGTTGCAGGCACATTAAAGCTCGATCTGGCGCAGTTTCGAGAGCTGGAAGCGTTTTCTCAATTTGGCTCCGATCTGGATGATTCCACCAAGCGTCAACTTGAACGTGGCAAGAGGGCGGTGGAAGTGTTGAAACAACTTCAATATGCGCCCGTGAAGACCGAACATCAAGTGGGGACTTTGTACGCTCTCACTAAAGGCTTTCTAGATGATGTTCCAGTGGAAAAAATAAAAGAATTTGAAGCTGGACTTATTGAATATAGCGAACGTAACGCGAAAGTTTTTTATAAAGAAATTATAGAAAATAAAATGTGGACGGATAAAGGCGAAGAGCAGTTTAAAAAAGCGATTACTGATTTTAAAATGTCTTTCCAAAAGTAAAATAAAAATGATTTATGGCCGGCACAAAGGAAATTAAAAGAAGAATAAAGAGTGTGAAAAACACGAAGAAAATCACCAAAGCGATGGAGCTAGTGGCGGCTTCCAAGATGAAACGCGCTGTCTCTTCCACGCTGGCCTCGCGTTTATATGCCGAATATTCTTGGGAAATTTTGACCTCAATCGCCAAAAGTGTGGAAGAATTAAATCATCCGCTTTTTACCGAAAAAGAAAAAAGGGGAAATAAAAAGGAAAATATTTTGCTTATTTTGATTACCTCCAATAGAGGTCTTTGTGGAGCTTATAATGCGCAAGTCGTCAAGAAAACTATTTTATTGTTAAAAAATAAAAACTTGAATATAAATACGATCACCATCGGCCGAAAAGGGGATATCGCAATGCGTAGATTGGGTGTGAATGTAGTTGCTTCTTTTTCCGATTTAAGTGATAATATTTCTTTATCGGAGATTGTCCCTATTTCTAAATTTGCCCTAAATGAGTACAGCGCGCTCCGTTATGATAAAGTTCTAGTTGCCTACACTGATTTTATTTCCGCTCTTACCCAACGAGCAAATATTAAACAAATCTTACCAATTAGTCGGACGAATTTAAAAAATTTAATTGAAAATTTGGTAGTCGGAGTACCAAGTGGTACTCCGACTACCAAGTCACCGAAAGAACAAAAAATAAATTATTTATTTGAAGGAGATAAAGTAAAATTGATTAGCCTACTGGCCGAAAAGTTAACCCGAATGCAGGTATATCAAATGCTTTTAGAATCGAATGCTTCCGAACAGTCTTCCCGAATGGTGGCGATGAAAAACGCCTCAGATGCTTCGGGAGAGATGATTGATGATTTAACTTTGGTTTTCAATAAAGCCAGGCAGAGCAATATTACCAAAGAAATATCGGAAATAAGCGCGGGAATGGCAAGTGTGAGCTAAAAGTTTTAAGCGTCAGAGAAAAATTGAAAGTTATAAAATAATTATAAAAACAAATTATGAAAACAACAGGCACAATCAAAAAAATTATCGGACCGGTCGTGGATGTAAACTTCGGTGAAAACTTGCCGGACATTTATACCGCTCTAGAAGTTATGAATCCATCGCCAAGTCCTTCGACCATGAGCTCAGGACCGAATGGCTCCGGACAAGTGGCAAAAAAAGTAATTCTGGAAGTTGAACAGCATTTAGGCGGTGGAGTGGTGAGAGCGATTGCCATGGATACCACGGACGGTCTTTCTCGCGGGATGGAGGTGGTAAATAGCGGAGCGCCAATCTCTGTGCCGGTGGGCAATGAAACTCTTGGAAGAATTTTTAATGTTCTTGGTGAGGCCATTGATGATCTGCCACAAGGTAGTAGTAGCGCTTTAGGCTCTTTAAAGAGCCTAAAGCGCTTGCCAATCCATCGCCAAGCTCCAAAATATGTGGCACAAGCGACGAAAGTTGAAATCTTGGAAACAGGTATCAAAGTCATCGACTTGATTTGCCCAGTACTTAAAGGTGGTAAAGTTGGATTATTCGGAGGAGCCGGTGTCGGCAAAACCGTTGTTATTCAAGAATTAATTCATAACATAGCTTCAAATCATGGAGGCTATTCGGTCTTTGCGGGTGTCGGTGAGCGTACGCGTGAAGGTAACGATCTTTATCATGAAATGAAAGAGTCTGGTGTGCTTCCCAAAGTTGCTATGGTCTTTGGACAGATGAATGAACCGCCCGGAGCGCGTCTGCGCGTGGCGCTTTCTGGTCTGACGATGGCGGAACATTTCCGTGATGCTGAAGGCAAAGATGTGCTTCTTTTTATTGATAATATTTTTCGTTTTACACAAGCTGGATCTGAAGTTTCCGCGTTGCTTGGTCGTATTCCTTCGGCGGTGGGTTATCAACCCACTTTGGGAACAGAAATGGGAATTCTCCAAGAGCGTATTACTTCTACCGATAAAGGTTCTGTCACTTCAGTGCAAGCTGTCTATGTGCCGGCGGATGACTTGACTGATCCAGCTCCAGCAACCACCTTTGCCCACTTGGATTCCACCGTGGTGCTCAATCGTTCACTTTCGGAGATTGGCATTTATCCGGCGGTTGATCCACTTGATTCTTCTTCGACGATTCTTGACTCGAATATTGTTGGTCTAGAACATTATAATGTTTCTCGCGAAGTCCAGCGCGTGCTTCAGCGTTATAAAGATTTGCAAGATATTATTGCCATTTTGGGTATGGAAGAATTATCTGAAGCCGATCGTGAACTTGTCTCTCGCGCTCGCAAGATTCAGAAATTTTTATCACAGCCATTTTTCGTGGCCGAACAATTCACTGGCCTAAAAGGGCAATATGTGCCACTAGCTGAAACTGTCCGTTCATTTAAAGAAATTTTAGAAGGAAAACACGACAGTAAATCGGAGAATGATTTTTATATGCGCGGGGCGATGTAGCGTCGAAATTCTAATAAACGTAATGAGCACAAGACAGCTAAAACTAAAAATTATTACCCCCGAAAAACTAATTTTAGAAGAAATGGTGGATCAAGTTAGTTTGCCAACCACGGAGGGTGAAATAACTATTTTACCGGAACATATTCCGCTCATTTCCGGTCTTGCCTCAGGAGATATCGTTGCCGTAATAAATGGTGAACATATACCCATGGCGGTAGTAAGTGGATTTGTAGAAGTGAAGAAAAATGAAGAAGGAGTGACAGAAGTAGCTCTTCTGGCTGATTTTGCGGAGCACGTGTCGGAGCTTTCTGATGAAAAGATAGAAAAAGCAAAAACTCGCGCGGAGGAATTAAAGAAATTTAGAAGGAACAAAGAACATGTTGACTTCGAACATTTTGAAGCTGAACTTGAACGGTCGCTCACTCGAGTAAAGATAGCTGACAAGTGGAGAAATCGAAAGTATAGAAAATAAGAATATCAAGGAGTATCCTTGATATTGATTAACAAATGTCTAAATTTTACGTTGTCGCGACGCCAATTGGAAATATGGGGGATATCACATTTAGAGCGATTGAAACGCTTAAAAATGTGGACTTAATATTGTGTGAAGATACTCGGCAGACTAAGAAAATTTTAGAGAAATATAATATCAACAAGCCGACAATGAGTTATCCCTCCGACGATGTCTGGCGGGCGAAGCATGCTCAGAGCAAACTTGCCAAAGTGGATAAGATTTTTGAGTTGCTGGAGGAGGGCAAAAATTTAGCGTTAGTGTCAGACGCTGGCACACCCGCAATATCGGATCCAGGCGCGATGCTCGTTTCCAAAATAAAAGAAAGATTTAATAAAGGAGATGCAGGCGACATAGATGTCGTTCCGATACCCGGAGCTTCAGCTCTGGTGGCCGCATTATCGGCCTCCGGTTTACCGACTTCTGAATTTACTTTTCTTGGTTTTTTACCCCACAAAAAGGGAAGAGAAACTTTATTTAAAGAAATTGCTGGCGCAAAAAGAACAATGGTATTTTACGAATCCCCGCATAGAATTTTAAAAACTCTTCAGTCGCTGGCCAAATTTTGCCCAAATAAAAAAGTCTGTATTGCTCGTGAATTGACAAAAATTTATGAAGAATTTAAAATTGGAAGTCCGGCTGAAATTTTAGAGTATTTTAATAAAAATAGAGATAAGCAAAGAGGGGAGTTTACGGTTATTGTTGCTTAGTTTACCTAAAATATTAAAGGGGCGACTCACGGCGCGAGTCGCCCCTTGTGTGTGTCCTTCTCTCGGGACACGATCGCTTATAGGGTGATGCGGGTGGGGGAAGGCGGGGAAGACTCGCCTATCACAAATGGAAACCCTTTGAGCTGAGGAGGTTCCAGGGGTATTTCCACAAATAATCTTCCTTCCCCATACCTCTGCATGGCCTTTCGCTGGGTCAAAATCACGTTTAGGGGCCCATGGAATTTAATTGGTAGTTTTTTCTCAACTAGATACAAGTATGTCGTCATAATATGTGGTGTGTGCTTTCCGGAAAAAATATAAACTATATTGGAAATTTTTGCAAGACGTTATTTTAATTTATGTTTCAAACAAGTAATAATAGACCAGTCGAATTTTCCTTTTTCCGCTAGATACTTCATTTTATCCAACGCCCAAATGCAGTCGTCTAAGACTTTATTACACGCTTGATAGAGCATTTTTGCTTCCTTGGCTAATTTATTGTAAGCGTATCTGTCTCTATAGAATTCTTTTGGCATTTTTTCCCAACCATTCATCCGGTAATAGCAATTTACAATTTCATGAACTGGATTTATCGCTTGTTTGTGTTTTTGTAAATTCGCCAAGTATCCCTTAAATGGATTTTTCAGGTCATTTTTGGTGTTATTTTCCATCCTTTTATTTTAGCATAAATATGATATATTACTTTTATGGGTATTTTTTCAAAAAAATTGGGTATAGATTTGGGCACAGCCAATACTCTAGTATTTTTACCCGGAAAAGGAATTATTTTAAATGAGCCTTCGGTGGTGGCAATTTCCGAGCAAGATAATAAGATTTTAGCCATTGGTTTTGAAGCCAAAGATATGATCGGTAAGACTCCCGACTCGATTATTACTTACTGTCCGATGAAAGACGGAGTGATTGCGGATTATCGAGTGACTGAGGCTATGCTTCGTTATTTTATAAATAAGGCGATGGGGCGGTTTAATTTTTTTAAACCCGATGTGATGATTTCAGTGCCAGCCGGCGTTACGAGCACAGAAAGGCGGGCTGTGATAGAAGCGGCTATACGCGCCGGAGCTAAGAATGCTTATGTGGTGAAAGAGCCTATCTTAGCCGCGATTGGCGCGGGAATTCCGATTTATGAATCAAAGGGCCATATGGTGGTGGATATTGGAGGAGGTACGACGGATGTGGCAGTAATATCGCTTGGTGGCATCGTATCCTCGACTTCCGTCAAATGCGCTGGAAATAAAATAGACCAAGCGATAGCTGATTACATCAAAAAGACTTTTAACTTGGCTATCGGCGATCGAACAGCTGAAGAAGTAAAAATAAAAATTGGCGCGGCGGTATTCTTAGAGGAAGAACTTGGGGTAACAATCAAAGGAAGAGATTTCATCCAAGGATTACCCAGATCTGCGCGAGTGGGGACTAACGAGATAGTTAAAGCGATAGACGGAGAATTAAAACAAATAATCAAGGCAATCAAAGATGTGTTGCAAGAAACTCCGCCGGAACTTGCTTCGGACATTATCGATCAGGGCATTATTATGACCGGAGGATCGTCTCAACTCCGAAATTTTACCGATTTGGTTTATCGCAAAACTGGTGTCAAGGCGACTTTGGCCGAAGATCCGCTTTTTTGCGTGGTGAAGGGTACGGGCATAGCGTTGGAGCACTTAGATGTGTATAAAAAGACAGTCTTAAGTAAAAAGTAATAAGCGCAAGAAATAAAATGATCCAAAATATTTCGAAGCATTTAAATAAAAATAATCTTCATCATGCGTATTTAATAGAGGGAAAACGAGAAGAAATTGTGCCGGAAATATTAGATTTTATAAAAGATTTAGGCATAGACACTAATGCCAACCCTGACTTTATTAATATATCTTTAGATTCTTTTAAAATTGAAGATGCGCGCAATTTAAAATCTTATGCAGTAGAAAAAGGCTTTTCCCTTAATAAAAAAATATTTATAATTTCTGCCAATAATTTCCTTTTAGAAGCGCAAAACTGTTTGCTTAAAATGTTTGAAGAGCCGATCAAAAATACACATTTTTTTTTAGTCGTGCCAGACGCCAATTCTCTTTTAAAAACTCTTGTTTCTAGATTTTATTTAATCTCCACCAGGCAAGGCCTTGCGGAGGAGATGAAAGATGCGGAAAGATTTATTAATATGTCTTTAAAAGATAGAATTGATTTTATAAAAGATTTATTAGTTGAACCTGAAGAAGAAGATTTGGTAGTCGGAGTACCAAGTAGTACTCCGACTACCAAATTATTAGATTCCACTCGCTCTAAAGCTCTAAAATTTTTAAATGCGTTGGAAGCTGTGCTACATCGCAAACTTGTAAAAAATTTTTCTGGCTTGACCCTTCTCGGAGTATCAAGTGGGATCCACACCATTCAAAATTCTTTACAAGTTTGCTTGCAACACTTTTTCAAAGTTCGTGAATTTCTGCGTATGCCCGGAAGTTCGACTAAGATTTTAATGGAGTCGGTGGCATTAGTAGTTCCTAATTTATGATATAATGAGAATATGCAATATAATTTTTTAAATTTCAAAACAAAACTTAAAAAGGTAGGGGATTTCTTGGCCAAAGAATACAACCAATTAAATATCGGACGAGTATCGCCGATGGTTTTAGATGGGGTAACAGTCGAAACATATGGCTCACGTGTTCCACTCAAAAATGTGGCTTCTGTTTCCATTGAAGATCCGAAAACTTTGCGGATTGCGCCTTGGGACAAAAATCAAATTAAAGACATAGAAAAGGCTATTATATCTTCAAATTTAGGATTATCTGTTGTTACCGATGATTTGGGTATTAGAGTTATTTTTCCACAGTTAACCACCGAAACGAGGCAAGCTCTCGTAAAAGTATTAAAAGAAAAATTAGAGGAACAAAGAATCACTGTGCGTCGTGAACGGGAACTTATTTGGAGAGATGTAGAGGCAAAAGAGAAAGAAGGAAAGCTCACCGAAGATGAAAAATTTCACGCGAAAGAAGAATTGCAAAAAATTATTAATGAAGTAAACAGAAATTTAGAAGCAGATTTTGAGAAAAAACAGAAAGAAGTGATGGGATAATTAAAAATAAATATGAGCGTTGTTATCTTCTTTATAATTTTACTGGTGCTAGTTTTAGTTCACGAATTTGGACATTTTTTTACCGCGAAAAATTTTGGCATTCGAGTGGATGAATTTGGTTTTGGTTTTCCGCCTAAATTATTTGGTTTTAAGAAGGGAGAGACTGAATATAGCCTTAATCTTCTACCCATCGGCGGTTTTGTTAAAAT
>JBBTYD010000008.1:15501-38121 GCA_038061925.1 Patescibacteria group bacterium | reverse complement strand
TGGAAAACCCACCCCCAAAAAATTAAAGCAAACACGCCCAAAGAAAAATAAAACTCATTACGAAACGAAGCAATGTAAAAATAATTTTTTGTTTTTTCATACATTTATTATATCAATAAACGAGAAGATTAAGCAAATTTTTACTGTGGTAAATTCTCTACTTCCAAGTACAACACTCCATCTATTCTTGCAGTCAAGGGTGAGTTAAAACTCTAAATTTCCTTATTAATCATAACTAAAAATTCTTTTTCATTTAACACTTTTAGTCCTAATTTTTCGGCCGACTGAAGTTTGGAACTCATTCGAGTTTGACGACTCTCAGAGTCAGAACGACCTGGGTTCTCTCCGACGACAACATAAGAAGTATTTTTTGAAACTGAACTGACTACTTTTCCACCGAAAGAAATTATTTTATCTTTTGCTATTTCCCTAGACATATTGACCAGTGTCCCAGTTAAAACAAAATTAAGTCCAGTGAATTTACCTCTTTTCTTTTTTCCCATTTTTTCTACCACCACACCATTTTTTTCTAATTTTCTTATAAAATTTAAATTATTTTTATTTCGAAAAAAATCAGAAATACTTTTAGATACGGCTGGTCCGATATTTTCTACATCAAGACAAAAATTTGAAAAATTAAAAGCGTCGTGAGTCCCCTGTCTTATGTCTCCGAGGGCGAAAACGTCAGAATTTTTCAAATTTTTGTCTTGCCTAACGCAAGATATTACTTTTTCCAAAGTTCCAAAATGTTCGGCCAGATCACGCGCCGTCTTCTCTCCCACATGCAGTATTCCAAGCGCCCATAAAAATTTGGAAAGAGAAATTTTCTTTTTATTTCCAATTTCTTCGACAATATTTTTGGCTGATTTTTCTCCAAAAGATTCCAAAGGCGCAATATCTTCTTTGGTTAGGGTAAAAATATCGGCCGCATCTGTTATCAAACCCTCATCTTTGAAACGCATTAAAATTTTTGGACCCAATTCATATATCTCAAAAACAGACACAAAATGTTCCAGATACCTTTCATCTTTGGCTGGACATTTTAAGTTTGCACAATAATAGGCGACAGAAAAAGAAACTCCTAATTCTCTCTTTTCCACTTTTCCGCCACAAGTCGGACAATTTATCGGCATTTTGAATTTTTTTTCTTTACCTGAACGCAATCGAGTCAAGACTTCCACCACTTTTGGAATGACATCACCGGCTTTTTCTATAACCACTGTATCCCCTATTAATAAATGGAGGCGGTCTATTTGATCCAGATTGTGTAGAGTCGCTTTGGACACCAGAGAACCCGCGACCAAGGTCGGCTCAAAAATCGCGAGTGGCGTCAAGACGCCAGTGCGTCCAACATTAACTAAAATTTCTTTCACTCTAGTCGTCGCTCTTTCCGCCGGATATTTGAATGCCACCATAAAACGCGGAGCCTTGCCGACAACACCCAAAACAACTTGTAATTTTAAATCATCCACGGATATCACAATACCATCTGTGCCATATGGGAAATTGGATCTTATTTTTTTAAATTTTTTTATAAAAGCAATCACTTTCTCCAAACTTTCACATTTAGCTTCCAATTTTTCAACCTTAAACCCAAAATCTCGCAACATCTCGTGTTTATCAGAATGGAATTGTAACTTGGTAGTCGGAGTACCATTTGGTACTCCGACTACCAAGTCGGGTGTTGCTTCCACTATATCATAGGCGATAAAATCTAAATGACGTTCCTGAGCAAGCTTTGGATCAAGCTGACGCAGACTGCCGGCGGCGGCATTTCTAGTATTGGCAAAAAGTGTTTTACCTTCTTTAACATTCTCAAAGTTTAACCTTATTAATGTTTTCTTGCTTAAAAGAGCTTCACCGCGAACTTCCAGATATTCCGGAAAGGGTTTTTGCAATATCAGCGGAATTGAATTTATGGTTTTTAAATTTTCCGTGATGTCTTCTCCGATAAAACCATCTCCTCGGGTTGCGCCTTTTTCCAACTTTCCATTTTTGTAAATCAAAGACACCGCCAGACCGTCAAATTTCACTTCGCAAAAATACCGAAGCGATGTTTTTTCTGGCAAGAGTTTTTTAATCCTTGTTTCCCAATCATAGAGCTCTTCATATGAAAAAGCGTCATTCAAAGAAAGCATTCTGCTTTGGTGTTTTATCTTAACAAATTTAGAGAGTGGCTTTCCCGCTATCCTGTTTTCCGGTGAATTGGCATCGTTAAATAGAGGATACTCTCGCAAGAGTTCTCGAAGCTCGCGAGTCAAGGAATCATAAACATCATCGGTAACATTAGGCGCATTTTCAATATGATATGCGCTTCTTAATCGCGCAATCTCTCGTCTCAATTTATTTATTCTCTTATAAGCTTGCCGTTTATCCATGCTAAAATTAGTAATTCAATTCAATTTGGCGTTCTACGCGATTTGAATTGGATCCTCCACATGAAGTGTCATCCGCATTGTATCCTTTAGAAATGATATTGGTAGTATTGAGTGAAAAATCTTTAATTACATTAACCTTGACACAAGATTGCTGAGTACTTCCTAAACCGGTAACAATAAAATTCCAGGATGGCGAAGGAGTAGAGAAATTTATAGTTGAATCAGCACATTGAATAGAACTTGGACCCCCGGATTGTGGAAAAGAATTAACAGTGGATTTATCATTAAACAACGCGCATTCCGCTCCGGTATCGGCGGCAAAAAAAGCGTCATTGGTATCGCGAGTGTTAGTGCTAAACTTCACTTCTCTAAACGCTATGTTGGCAACACCCAACGCTAACGCTAAAAAAAGAGCGGAAAGCGTAACCGCGAAAAGCATTACAAAGCCATTATTTTTTTTTATTTTTTTTATAATCATTTGATTTAACGAAATCAGGTCGCGCAATCGTCCATTAAAGCGCGATGCTATTCTACCCAATTAAATAAATTCTCCGTAAAAGTTATATTATAACTGCCGGAACCTTGGGTCCATTCAACTTTTGAATAAATTTTTACTTCATCATTTCCTAGCCCAGTTGTGTCCATCCAAATTTTACGGGTAAAACCAGAATCGGAACCACTTGAATCATTATCATAACCTCCGTTACTATTTACATACAATTTGCAATCATTAGGGTTATTACACACAAAAACATCGAAAGGTGACGGTCTGCTAAAACCGCATGTTTTATCAGTATCATTTTTACATGAACTTATTTTAACTTTAGCTTTAAAATCACTAGTCCAACCATTATTAGTATATAAAACAGCAGTATCCCGCATATTCCTAATATATTCAATGCCTTCTTGCGCCAAATATGAGGCAGTTATTTTCATTCTGGCATAATTAATATTAGAAATTCCAGCCGCCAAAACAGACATCAACCCCAGTATTGATACGTTAAAAATTGAAAGAGCCACCAGTGTCTCCACCAATGTAAAACCCTTGCTTAACTTATCAATTTTTTTAAAAAATAATTTCATTACTTTATAACTTTATGAACTTTCAACTTTATAACTGCTTAAATATCTATCACTCTTTGCGATACGGAGGTCTGAAAAGAAAAAGGTGTGACAACATTTTTAAAAGTTATTGTTCCGACCAATCTAATAGTAACAAAAGGTTGCTGAACATCTGGCGGTGATTCCGCGCCCATTACTGAAAATCCAGAAACTGAATCAAGGACAACTTCATCAGAGTTTAGTTGTACCCAATTCAACCCGCCATCAATAGACTTGCTTATATCAAAAGTGACACCGCTATCAGTTGATTCAATCTTATAGACCCATTGGTCAGTTGCATTAGGATCAGCTGGAACAGTTGAAGATGTATGCCCGTAAGCTTCTTCAAAAACTATCACTCCGCCACTTGCGCAACTTCTCGGGGTATTTAAGTCGTTGGAAGTATTATTATTTGAACCATTATTATTCTGAGCATATGATTGAACCCAAGGCAATCCATTATCATAACACCTATAATTGTATCCTGTTCTTAAATTCTTTCCCATATCTTCCATAACGAAACTTAAATTATCCAGAATGGAACGCATATCTCGCGATTTTTGATGAAGCAAATTAGCATTTAAAAGCGCGCCCATCCCGATCATCACAACCACTAAAAAAAGAGAGACAGCGATCATTGTTTCGATAATCGTATAGCCAGTATTTATTTTATTATTTTTTAAAAAAAATATTTTTTTCATAATTAATTTACTTGAATCCGGCCCGAGGGGTATATTTTAATACTGGCGGTCACCGACTGCGGAGATGGCGAAGCAATGGTGATTTGAATATAATCAAAGGTTAATGGTATGCCATTTGAATGGCTAAAAGTTGCCCCAGAATTTGGTCTCTTAAAAGTAATAGCAAGAGGAACTGTAATTTGAGTAAGGGTAGAACCTAAGTAACTATCTATTCGAGATATATAATAATTTTTCGTTATGTTTATTTCGTCTAAACATTCACCAGTGCAAGGTGCATCATCAAACCAATTGTTGTTGTTGAGATCGGTAAAATAAATAAAGCTGTCACCAGTAGCGTCAAAATAAACCCCATAAGCTGGCTTCCATTTAGCAGGATCTGACACAGTGGGCGTTTGGGCGGGCAAATTGCCCGACAAAGACGATTTCTGCGCTTCCACAATTTTCAAGGCAATATCGCTGGCCAGATTTTTAATATCCACTTTCACTTGAAATTCCCTATAGTTAAAAATAACAACAGAAGTCATCACAGCAAAAATAGAGAGCACGACAATAAGCTCCACGTAAGTCATCCCTCGATTCTTTTTTATTGCTTTTTTTATAATCATTTGATAGTGAGCCTAAATTCCAAAAAGATTTAATCTAAAAACAAATGCCAAAAACGCGCCGAAAACTAAAAACGGAGCAAAAGGAATCTCGCTTTTCATTCCCAGTTTACCCATTTTGCCATTTTTAAAAAGAATAATAAGAGCCACTCCGATGATCGCCCCAGACCAGAAAGCGATTACCAAGCCTGAGAGCGCGCCAGAAAGTCCCAGCAACCAGCCAATACCAAGGGCCAATTTAGCATCACCCAAGCCCATCCATCGGCCAGAAGATATCAGCCAAAGGCCAGCCAAGGGCAACGCTATCAAGACACCCGACGAAAATTCTAGAATAGTGGGAATATGGGAAGAAAAATCATAGTTGCTAAAGAAAAACAAGCCGACAAAAGCAAGTACGCTAAAAACGAGAGAAAGCGTATCGGGAATTATTTTATGCCTTAAATCATATACGGCCATAACCACCAAAAGTGAAAATGCAGTGGCATAATAAATATAAGCAAGAATAAAACTTAAGTTAAAGATAAAGAAAACATCTTGTCCGTTAAAAGCGGAAAGCTTAAAAAACAGGGCTGCGAAAATCAGACCGGTAATCGCCTCGACTAACGGATATTGAATTGATATTTTAGTCTGGCAATTTCGACATCTCCCTTTCAGACCCAAAAAACTAAAAAGTGGCACAAGCTCAGACCAAGAGAGTCTATTTTGACAAGACATACAGGCGCTCCGACCACCCAAAGACCTTGCAGTACTAAGACGGTAAATCACAACATTTAAAAAACTACCAATAATAAGACCAAGGAGGAAAAAAATAATCACTAAAAAAATACTCATACTCAAATAATAACAAAATATGAAACAAAAAACCACCTTCAAGCATCAATATCAAGGAGTATCCTTGATATTTTCTTGAAAAGATAACCACTCATCAATCATTTCCTGAAAATCTGAAAAGGATTCAAAATATTCCGGAAAACCTTTTATGGATAATATATTATTCTCATCTCTTTTTATTCCCAAATAGTCCTGAAAACTGGAATATTTATAAGAAAGAAGAAATTCTTTTGCTTTTTTTACATCTTTTATTTTCTTTTTCTTCCACCCATTATCAATAATACCGATAGGATTTAAATGTATATAAGCGTATTGATATTTCAAATAATTATCGTTATTTAAATGTTTTGCTTTAAATGTTCCGTCAAATAATACTCCTTTTCGATGTTTTTTAGTATTAAAATACATAGAATAACCAGTCAAAAGTTTTTTCATAAAAAGACTCATCCCCCCTTTTTGTTTTTCTTTTAAAAGCAAATGAAAATGATTCGGCATTAAACACCAAGCCCCTATTTCCACAATAGAATCGCCTTTGGGAATTTCTATCAAGGATACTCCTTGATAATTGCTTAAATGCACTGGTGTATTACTATTTGCTAGAAATAAGAGAGAGGTGAATCTTTGATGATCTGCTTCATCAAAAAATATTTGGCGTTTTTCTACTCCACGGCTATATATATGATAATATTCATTTTCAGCAAAAATTATATTTCTCCCCATCATTACATTATATCATAGAAACAACAAAAAATATCAAGGATACTCCTTGATAAATTGAGTAAGAATTTAAAAGGGAAAAGAAAAAAGGCTATTACAGCCTTTTTTCTTTAAAATATCAAGGAGTATCCTTGCTTGCCTTCTTTTTTCTTTAAAATATCAAGGAGTATCCTTGCTTGCCTTCTTCTTGCTTGCCTTTATCCTTGCTTGCCTTCTTTGCCTTTGCCTTTGCCTTCATTAACAAGCTGTATCTAAGGCGCTAAGGTTAGAAGCTCCTGATGTTGCGGGATTGGCCTGTGTATTTGTATTCGTAATTGAAGAACCAGTCTTGGCTCCTGCAAAGCCAGTACTATCTACACAAAAGAAGTTAGTACCACCAGTAGGAAGTAATACTTCATATGCCCAACTTGCCGAGGTTGCAGTAGCAGCACCTGATTGAGCACATTTTGGAACTGTCGCACCAGCTGATATAACTGCGTTGGAAAGAGCTGCTAAACCACCCGCTCCACTCGTCCAACAAACACCTACCATATAATTTCCAGAAGCATCAACACCAAGTTCGGCTTGCGCTCGCATAGAAGACATACTTGCTTGTACAGAAGCATCCTTACCCTTTGACCTAGCCGTGTTCAACGACGCCAACACAACCGACGCTAAAATACCGATGATAGCAACCACCACCAAGAGTTCGATCAATGTAAAACCTTTTTTTAAATTCATTTTCATAGTTTTTTACTTAATAATATTAACTTATAATTTTATCTCCTCCAGAGACGAACAAGCGCCTCGGTGGAATAATTTCGACTTATTTTAATACATTCATTATAACATAAAGATATAAACATATACGCAAATAAGTTATCCACAGCTCTATTTAATTAATGCTTCCCGCCAGATTGTAAATAGGCATCAAGACAGACACGAGCAGTACTCCTACTCCTAGACCTAAAACCACAATCATTACCGGTTCGATCAGGCCGACCAATGTGTCAATCGCGTCATCCACCTCGCGTTTGTAGAAATCGGTCAAAGTTTTCAAAATAGACCCCAGAGAACCCGTCTCTTCGCCCACTTGCACCATCTGCACCAGAATGCCCGGTATTTCTTTTTCGTATTTGGCGAAAGCGACGGAAAGAGCTAAACCGGACTTTACCCCATCCGTCACTTCTCCTAGAAGCTCTTTATAGACACGACTGCCGACCACTTCGCCAGTAATATCTATCGCCCGAACGATCGGAACACCAGAACTAAGCATCGTGTTTAAATTGTCCGTTATTCTCGAAAGATAGAGCTTTTTATACAAATTGCCTATCGCGGGCGTGGAGAGTTTCAGCGCATCAAGATATTCTTTTCCTTTCTCGGTGAAAGACAATCTCCAAACCCAGATACCCAGCAACACCAAAAAAATCAGGATGAAAAAACCATAATGAACAAAAAGATTTGAAATGGCGATAACTATTTTGGTATAAATCGGCGGTTCTTGGCCAGAGTCCAGAATGATTGAAGAGAGTTTAGGAATCACTACCACAAACATCAGAGTCATTACGACAAAAAAAGTCACCACCACAAACGCCGGATAAATAAGCGCGTTTCGGGTCTTGGAAGTGAGGGAATATTGACGATCTAAATATTCCGCTAAATGCAAGAAAGTTTGACTGAGTTTCCCCGTCTCCTCTCCTACCTTGACCATATTCACATAAAAATTCGAAAACACATCCGGATGCTTCCCCAACGCGCCGGAAATGGAAATTCCCGCTTGGAGATCATCGCCAATTTCCGTTAGCTTGCGACCCAAAAGTTTGTTTTCGGTATTAGTGGCCAGCATCGAAAAAGCTTTCAGGGCGGAGACTTGCGCTTCAAATAAAGTCGCAATCTGGCGGGAAAGAATCACGATATCTTTGTTCGAGACTTTTTCAAAAAAAGAGATTGAAAAAAGAGATTGCCTTTCTTTTTCATTTTTGATGGAAATAACCACCAAACCGCGTCTTTGCAGTCCGCTGATCGCCAGATCCCGATTGGGCGCGTCAATTTCTCCTTCTTTGCTTGAACCCTCTTTATCTATCGTTTTATATTTAAATAACATAAAATTATAGCATACGATCCAGACCGGTGGGATTGAGAGAGTATTGGCGGGCGTTCTCGATGGAAATTTCTCCAGTACGCACGAGTTCCATCAGCGAATGATTTAAATCGATCATCCCGGATTCCATTCCTGTCTCGATGACCACGTCTATTTCATGAGTGCGTTTTTCCCGAATTAAATTTGACACTGCGCTGTTATTTAAAAGAAGCTCGAAAGCAGGAATCAGTCCGCCGGTAATCCTGGGAATAAGTCTTTGCGAAAAAATTCCAAGAAGCGACGACGCAAGTTGAGCGCGAATCTGATCTTGTTGATCACTGGGGAAAGAGTCAATTATTCGATCGATGGTCTGAGAAGCGTTATTGGTGTGCAAAGTTGAAAGAACCAGATGCCCGGTCTCGGCGGCGGTTACCGCCGTCGCGATCGTCTCCGGGGTGCGCATTTCCCCGATCATTATCACATTCACATCTTCGCGAAAAACCGATTTAAGCGCGATATGAAAATCATGAGTGTCAATGCCAACTTCCCGCTGATTAATTATGGATTTATTGGGGATATATACATGCTCAATCGGATCTTCAATTGTTATAATATTGCGCGCCTGTTCATTGTTGATTAAATCCACCATAGCGGAAAGAGTGGTCGATTTGCCTTGCCCCACCGGACCAACGACTAGAAAAAATCCTTGTTTCTTGCGAGCGAGATCCGCGATGATGGAAGGTAAATGCAATTCGGCGATAGTTTTCACCTTTGGCACTAACCTAAAAACCAGGCAGACCAGACCTTTCTGGAAAAAAGCGTTACCCCGTAGTCTGGCTTCTCCGCGGAAATCATAAGAAAAATCCGCTTCTTGATTTTCCATAAATTTATTAACCTTCTCCTTCCCCAACACCTCCCCCAAAATTCCAATTATGTCCCCATTTGTAAAAACCGAATGCTTTAAAAGAAAAATCAGTTCTCCAGATACGCGAATAACTGGCACCCGTCCGACGCTTAAATGCAAATCGGACCCGTTTTCCCGAATGACAACCAAAATGAGTTCCTCAAGTTTTTTCTTATAATCCATAATTTTTATTTTGGAACCGAAACTTTTTTGGATAAAATATTTATCACCTGATTGATCACTTCCACTGGAGTGGAATTGGCCTTCACGATATAACCAGCGACTCCCAATTTACTTCCTTGATTGATGTCTGATTGTTGACTTTTATTGGATAAAACTATTTTTACGCAATTGGATAATTTTTCCATATTTATTTTTTTCAACATCTCAAAACCGTCCATTCCCGGCATAATTATATCCATCAACATAACATCGGGAGACAACCCACCCTTAAGTTTCTCGATGGCCTCTTGGCCACTTTCCGCTGTATACACTTCAAAATTATTTTGGCTAAATTTAAGCGCATACATATCTAAGAGAAAACTGTCATCATCCACTATAAAAATTTTTCTTTTTTCTTTTTCCATATCCATATGAAAGCTTATTATACTACAAAATGGCTCTTAATTGAATACTCTGTGGAAAACTTGCACACCTGAATAGCACCTAAGGCGCCATTTTTAACCTTAGTCATTCTCATTATTAAAATTATACACTTCCAAGAAAGGAATTACGCCGTCTAGGGATTTAAGCATGGCGTCTTCTTTCATCATTAGCATTCCTTTTTTACGAGCCACCTTATAGATTTCTCCATTCGTCGGGCTTTTTAATATCACATTTTGCATTTCTTTATCTATTTTAAACATTTCAAAAATAGCAATTCGACCCCTCGTGCCAGAAGGACACTCGCTGGAAGGGACCGTGTCATACATCTGTCCTTTCACTCCAATTTCTTTTTTAAATTCAGCCGGCAAATCTTTCATTTGATTCTCGATTTGCATTTTAATACTCTCGTCCATTGGCACAAGTTTTCGGGAACTTGGACAAGTCAGGCGCGCGAGACGTTGAGCAACAGATAAAATAAGCGTCGGCGCGATTAAATATGGATCCACCCCCATATCCACCAAGCGCGGGATTGCGCCAATCGCATTATTCGTATGGAGGGTGGAAATGACAAGATGCCCAGTCAGGGCCGCCTGAATGGCCAGTTGAGCCGTTTCCTTATCGCGTATTTCTCCAACCATTATTATATCTGGATCTTGCCGAAGAATGGAACGAAGCGCGGAAGCAAAAGTATATCCAATCTCAGACATCATTTGCGACTGGTTAATATCAGGCATGTGATATTCCACCGGATCTTCTAAAGACACAATATTACTTTCTTCTTTATTAAGCTCATTCATCATCGAATATAAGGTCGTGGATTTTCCAGAGCCGGTTGGACCAGTAATCAAAATAAGCCCATACGGTCGCTTGATCGCTTCCCTAATCATATTAAGGTTTATTTCGGACAAACCTAGTTGATCCAAAGGCTTGACTCCCTTTTCAGAATCGAGTATTCGCATAACAACTTTCTCGCCATAATAAGTTGGCATAGTGGAAACGCGAAAATCAATCTTCCGTCCATCAATCGTGGCGCTAAAGGAATTATCTTGAGGTTTTCTTTTTTCATCGAGCCGTAATTTGGCTAAAATTTTTATACGCGCCACTATCCCACTGTAAATGTTGGGTGGCAATACTATACTAGTATGCAAAACGCCATCCACCCGAAAACGCACTTTTACCTTTTCTCCAGTATACTCAATATGGATATCCGAAGCGCCCCCTTCTATGGCATTACGCAGTATAACAGCCACAATTTTTATGACTGGCGCATCTTCCACTATTTTTGTTTCTTCACCGGGTTTTATATTTTTTATTTCTTTACTTAAATTTTCCTCATTTAAACTTTTAATTTCATCTTGATCCAACTCACCCAGCGCATCTTTTATTTGACTTCCAATACCTTTGTAAGCTTCCATTATACCTTCATAATCACTTTTTGAAATCAGATATATCTTGAATGGAATACCAAGCTTGACAGAAATAAATTGCAATGCATCCATGGCTTGGATGTTTTCCGGATTTATCACCCCCACTTCTAATACCCCTTCGCGCAATCCAATCGGAGCAAATTGATAATGCGTGGCTGAATCTTCTGAGATATATTGGAGAGCGCTAAAGGTTGACTCTTCCTTGTTCACTTTCTTCACCGGCATTTGCAAATATTTTCCTTTTACCTCAAGAATTTTTTCCTCTGGCACACCAAATTCAATTAAAGCTTCTTCAATATCTCCGTTGTACTTCTCTTGCGCGCGATTTTTAATCTCGCCTATTTGGTTTTTCTCGATTCCACCTTCTTTAACTAACTCTTCTAAGAAACTCATAATTAAATTAATTGGTTAAAGACGCTCCGGCGCTCGCGCTTGCGCCAGCGCTATTAGAAGAAGCAACTGGCGGAATCACAACATCCGTTCCAAGCGGAGCAAATGGATTGGGCCTGCCTTCAGTGCCATCAGGCGTAAGCGTGATGCTGGAATCATGCAAACTAGTAAAAGCATTATCAGAAAAAATGGCATCGTCTAATTTTATATTTTTAACATTTAAAAGCAAGGCTAGAAAATCCTGGGTTATTGAAGAATTTACATCTCCTTCCGTTCCGTTCGCAACAGGAGAGCCCGAGGAAGAAGAAACTAAAGGAGCCCCATCCTTACTGGAAGACCCTTTTATATAAAAAAAATAAATAAAAACAAAGACCGCTCCAATGGTTAGAAATATTATGATGTTTTTTAATTTTGGCATTTTTTTATCCTATTTCTTATTCGAATTTTAATTTTTCAACCAATAAGTTTTAATTTTAAAATTATATGTATAAGATGTCGGCGAAACGGAACTGGATCCGGTACTCAGATCGGAGGAAAAAGAAATGGATGAGATGTCCACAATCCGGAGGTTACTTTCCAGATTTCTCGTGAAACTAAGAAAATTATTATAAGTACCAACCGCTGAAAACTCCAAATCCCAAACTCCATAATTTTTGTTTGAGGTTTGAACCGCTCCGCCTCCCTGAATCGCCGGCGTTACTCCGGATACAGCGTCTTTTTTCGTGTTAGTTGCATTATATTTAATGTCTTTCAACACTATCCCGTAAGGAGAAGCTATTTGTTCTATTTCCAGAATCAGACGTATATTATCAATATTGTCAGGCAAAAGTTTATGAAGTTTTACTAAATTATCTGGATTGATAGAATTATATTTAAAAGTTAATTTATCTCGTTCATTTTCAAGCGCTTTAGAATTGCCAAGCGCCTTATTGTAGGATGCTATTTGGGCCCGTTGTAACGCAACACTATTGTACATAGGATTACTAAACATAAAAAAAAGGGTAACACTTATTCCTATTAAAATGATGGGCATTACAAATCTCATAAAAAAATTTAATTTACCACTTCCAGAGTCTTTTTATAATTGATAAAAGACGGGTCAACTGAAAATTCTAAATTAAAAAGAACATTCCCCTTATCGTCAAGCGTAAGATTGGAAAAAACAGGATCAATTAAATCTTTATTTTTAGCAAAAAGATCCGATTGAAGCGCGACCGAACGATAGCCGACCGCCAGACCGCTTATTTTAACAACTGCCTTGGCATTTTTTTCAGTTCCAAAATCATAGCTAAATTTGGTATAACGAACAGTTTTCATCGTAATTAAAGACAACGCTTGAAAAATCGGGGTGATGGCGGTATGATTGGACAAGACTTCACTCGACGCGTTTAAACGTTTATCTAACACCTGAAGCTCTGTTATTTTAGAAGGCTCAAAACGATTCTTGGCTAAATTTAAGTCAGTTTCCATTTGGGTGATATTTTTTGCCAGAACTCCTTTATAAAAATAAAGAGCGCCGGTCGCTAAAAGAACAGTGAATAAAATAAAAATAGCAATAACAGTAAAAACACCAACAGACCTTGTGGTAGCGATATGTTCAGCGACCATTGGTCTTTTAGGTATAAAAGATGTTTGAAAATTCGGCTCCATTATACCTAATTATATTACAAAACAACAAATAAAAAAAGCAGATTGTGTATAACTTTGTCCAAATACTACTTAATGCAGCGGTTTTATTGCAATTTTCGTAACGCTAATCCTAGAGCGACGGCAAACTCGGGACCTGTCGTTTCAAGAACTTTTTCTAAAAAGGCTGGAGCATTGACTTTGGAGAATGGACGACCCACTTCTATTTCGGCTCGAAAATTATTGGTCGCCACTTCCAGAAGCCCTTTTAAGAGAGACCCGCCACCAGATAATATTATTTTACTGATAGTTTTATCATATCTTTTTTCATACCCTAATAACACATTATTAGTTTCAGAAAAAATATAGTCAATGTGAACTTTAATAATATTAGATAAACTTTTTTCAGTTGGATTTTCAAAAAGACCAAATTCTTTCTTCATTTTTTCCGCTTCCGAAAAAGGGATACTCAAAGATTTAGCGATAGAGTCTGATATATCAGCGCCTCCTCGATCGATCGTATGATAACTTTTAAGCATACCAAATTCAACAATGGAAAGTTTAGTGCGCGACGCGCCAAAATCCATCAATAGGACTGGGGAAAGCTCGTGTTCAAAATTAGCTCTGATTGAAGAAAATATTTCAATCTCAAAAAAAGACGCAGTGAGAGAACACTGAGAAACAATTGAACGATATCTGGAAATTGCATCATTCTGGGTCGCGACAACAAGCACATTTGTTTTACCGGCTGTTTTTTGCGGAATATCAGAACCACTGTCAGCGATGTTCATCTCTTCGAAAGAAGATTCTTTTTGAGGTAATACAAAATAGTCCAGAGAAACTTCTGTAATGGGTACAGGAATATACTTCCGAGCTTCGGTGGGAATGATTGTCCCCATTTCACTCTCTTTGACAGAAACGGGCAATTCAATGTTAAAAATTAAACTTGATTGCACTGGAACAGAGAAAGCTCCTTCGTCGATAGTCGCGCCAGATTGTTTTAAAACCTCTTTTAGAGCCTCCGTTGTTTTTTCAACTGAAAGATTAGTAACACGTCCCGCATCCAGACTGTCATAAGGCCCAAGAGCGATTGCTCCATAAGTCTCAAGGATTGCTCGACCTCTTTTTCGTTTAATTTCAACCACTTTAATCGCTGAAGTGCCAATATCAATACCCAGAGCTGTGTGCTCAGCACCCCTTCCGAATTTACTTAAGTTAGAAAAAAATTTTTTTAATGGATTGTCCATTTATGCTAACATTATATCATAATGCTATTTTTGAACACTATATTAAGTAATATCCTAAATATGGTTTTCCCTATAAGATGCATAGCGTGTGGGGAAAATGGAAAAGACTTTTGCGCCAAATGTCTTTCCGATGCCCCTTGCGCAGAACGTGAAACTGCCAAATGGATTTTCCCTTTGTATGATTATCGTCATCCACCTATTAAAAAGGCATTGCAATTACTCAAGTATAAGGGTAAAAAAAGACTGGCCAGTATTTTTGCAGAAGTTCTGTATGGTAAAATAATGGAAGAATTATCGGAACTATCCATAATGGAAAATTTCAGTAATCCTATTTTAATTCCCATTCCTTTGTCCGCTAAAAGATATCGGGAACGTGGATATAATCAAGCGGAATTAATTTGTCGAGGATTAATAAAGTCAGATAAGGAAAAAAATTTTAGATTGGAAAAAAATATTTTGATAAAACCAAAAGAAACAGAGCACCAAGCTCAGATCGAGAATCGCCAGAAACGTTTAGAAAATATTCTAGATTCTTTTTCAATAAAAGATGGAGAAAAGATGAAGGGTCGAAATATAATTTTAATAGATGATATAACCACCACCGGGGCCACGTTAAATGAAGCCAGAAAGACACTTAAACAAGGGGGCGCCCGAAAAATAATCGCTTTCACGGTAGCGCATTAAAATTTTTACAAAAAAAAGAAAAATGAAAACCCTAACAAAAAGTAGAGTTTTCATCACCTCCTTTCGTTAGGGTTTAGAATAATATTTTTTCAGTCAACCTCCCAGCCTTTAGACTTAAAGTACTTCCACATAATCGATTCTTGGATAACTTTAAGATGCGACCTGAGATTGTGATATTTGCGTTGATCGAGTCGACCACTTCTCAGGTCGTAAACAACCAGCCCCGCCCACAGAGCGATGAGACAAATCGTCGCGATAACTTCCACCCTTGTGCCATTGTAATAAATCACTGGCAACAGGGTCAAACCCAGGTATACCACAAGTGGCACGATCACGAGGTGGTGATATACATCTCCCCATTGCTGGGGATGGCTAATTCTCAACCACCAAAAACAACCAAGAACACCCCCGACAAGAGCGAAGCATATGTGAAAATAAACGCTTTGGGGGAATTCTGGTAGCGACACTACGCCTCGTTTCAGTATCTCGGCAGCCATAAGCACAACGCCAATCAGCGCTCCGTCTCCTAACATCGCTGAGTAACTTGTGTTGTAGAACAGTCCTTCGTAACGGTCACGAAGAACAAAGATAACCCCAATGGTCATCATATAGAGAATGAGCGCCGTTGCCCAAATGGGCAAGACAGCCAAAACGTAGTAACTTCCGATCAGGTTCGGGTTCATAATTTCCTTTTTTCTGGTTTATTTTGTTCTCAGGCGTAACGTATTGAACGCTACGGCACATTTGTTTGTTTAGAATAAACTAACAGAAAATTATTTACTTGTCAAGTAATTTCGTAATTTTTACTTCCGCAAAAAGAATTTTTTTACTATAAGATACTGCGCGTATCCACACACCAGAATAACCAAGAGAGCCTGGCTGAAAAAAATAAAGGAGGGGTAAGGAAGAGTAATATTGAAAAAGCGAATGAGGAATGGAACTTGGAGCGCCAAATAAAGCGCGATGATTTGAAATAGACCAAGCAAAAAGAGATGAAATTTTTCTTTTTTTGTCAGGGTTACGCAGTACACATTCGCCGCGAAGATTAAAAACAAAAAACCAAACAAAATATAGGAGAGTCCGACAAGTGTATTCGAAGACGCGATTTTGAGATACTGCGGACTAAACATAAATACCAGGGCCACCCCGATGGCTTCTATGATCGCGCAAGCAAAGACAAGCGGCATAATTCGCGCCAAAAATGGTTTATCATTTGCTGGAAATATTTTGCCAGAAGGACGCAAGGCCCAATACGAAATCAAAATTCCGGAAAATCCGACTGTGAAATAATTTATAAAAGTGATATTAAGCGGCGTGAGCGGATACGAATATCCGAAAATACTTATAATCACAAAAAAGAACAATCCGACTAAACTCATATTTATATAGACGCCCGAGTTTATCTCGATGCTCCGAATAAAATGATCAGCCAGTTCCACGGCTCCGGGCAAATCGGAAAAGCTGTTGGTTAAGAGAATCACATCGGCAAGTTGTCGCGTCACCGGCACACCATCCCACATAGCAATGCCGAGATCCGCTTTTTTTATTGCCAAAGCGTCGTTTACTCCATCTCCAACCATAGCGGTAAAACCGTCTTTTTTAAACTCTTCAATAAGCCTCACTTTTTGCTCCGGCAAGATTTGCGCAAAAACCGTGTACTTATGGACATATATTTTAAAATCCGAATCGCTCCAGCCCCGCACCTGTTCCCCACTAATGACATCATTCGCCCCTTTTATTCCAACACCGAGGGCCACTGCGCGCACGGTGTTGGGATTGTCACCTGAAACTACCCGTATTTTTACTCCTCGGCTTTGAAAAAATTCAATCGTCTCTTTTATACCTTGTCGCAAGGTATTCCGGAAAACAAATACCGCTACTATTGAAAAAGATACCCCTTCCAGATTTTTGGAAAATCCAGTCCCCTTGGCGCGAGCAATGCATAACACCCGTTTTCCGGCTCGAGCATTTAAAAGAGTGATGTCGCTTAACCATTTTTTTTCTTCTTCATTTAAATTTTTAGAAATAAAAATATCCGGCGCGCCGATAAAAATCGTTTGGAAAGTGTCCCCGACGCGCATCTCCACCGTCCCATATCGGCGCCAAGAAGAAAAGGGAAGCGCGTCTAGAAACTCTATATTTTTATTTTTTTCTAAATTCTTGTCGCTAAGATATTTTTTTGCCGCTAAAAAAGTCTGGGACGAATCTTGGGAGTGAAGAAAGTATAGATTGATAAGAGAATACGCATCCACCTCTCTTAAACCTTGAAAAAGGTGAACATCTTCCACCACTAGAATATTGTCCGTTAATGTGCCAGTCTTGTCTATGCAAAGATTTTTTATTCGTCCAAGTTTTTCCGTCGCATTTATTTCTTGAAAAAGAACATCCCGTCTTGAATAATTTGCCGCGCCGATGGCAAATAATAAAGTGATGACCACTAACAATCCTTGGGGCACCAAGGTGCTCGCGAGCGCGCCAGCATTCGTCACTATCTCCAACCGAGACGAATGTAAAAAAATTCCACGGATGATCACAAACAAAAGAACCGCGACCAGAATGTAACCGGCATATTTTACGACGGTATTTATCGCCGTCTGGATGGAACTCGGACTCGCCGCATATTTTTGCGCCTCCCCGGCGATGAGAGAAAGCCGACTATCCTTAAAAAGACCTTGCGTTTCCATAATTCCAGAGCCAGAGGTGACGATTGCTCCCGCAATAATTTTATCCCCTTCTTTTTTGGAAAACGAATCAGATTCGCCAGTCACCAGAGCTTCAGATATTTCCAGATTATCGACAAAAATCAATAAACCTTCAGAGGGGGTCTGGTCGCCCAATTTTAATTTGAGTAAATCGCCTTTTTTTATCTCTTCTGCCAAGATGGACGTTTCCGTCTTGTCTTTATTAATTCGAAGAACTCGTAAAGCGGTTAACATCTGCAATTTCTCCAAAAGCACTCGCGCATGAATATCCTGAACAATCGCGATGGTGGTGTTTAAAAAAAAGACAATACCTAAAAACAAGGCCGCTTGCTTGCTCCCAAAAATAAAAAGCAGCAGAACAACAAAAAAAATAACCACGTTCACCAACAGAAAAACATTTCGGAAGACAATCGGCCCCAGGCTAGGCAAGACACGTCTGGGAATTTCAAATTTGCGCATATTAGTATTATACTATGTTTAAAATGGAAATTCGAAACAAAAAATTAAGTATTGCCATAATTTGCGACCCGATTGGTAGCAATAAATCTGGCGTGGTTGTTTCCACTCTGCGATTCGGAAAATTATTGAAAGAACGCGGACATCATATTATTTTTATTGGCGCTCGATCGACTGAACATAAAAACCATAGTCAACACCACGGCATAAAAACTTATCGCTATCGCAGTTTGCCAATACCAAAGTCTAGTGGATGGAATCTCGCATTTCCAACAGTCAAAGAATTAAAAAAAGTTTTCAGAGAAGAAAAAATTGAGGTGGTGCATATAACCCTGCCAATGTCCGGCGCAATTATCGCCATTAAAGCCGCTCGGGCGCTTGATCTAAAAATTGTGGCGCATTCACATTCTCAACCAGAAAACTTGTTTATGAATATGCCGAAATTAATCCAACCCACGCTCAATAATCTTTGGAATAAATATCTAACTTGGATTTATAGTAAAGCCGAATCGTTGATTTACCCGTCCGAAATGGCACGCAGTTTATTAAACAAATTAAATGACAAAAACCAACCTTCCGAGGTGATCAGCAATGGAATAGATTTAAAAGAATTTCAACCGGTAGCGATTGGGAATTTCTATGAGCGATTTAAGATACCGGAGAATAAAGTAAAATTATTGTTCGTCGGACGATTATTCCCAGAAAAATCTGTTGATACGCTTATTAAGGCGATACCTTATATTATTAGAAAACATTCCAATACACATATAATGATAGTGGGTGGCGGATATTTAAAATCAAAATTGGAAAAGTTGGCGCGCAGTCTTCAGGTTGAAAAATATATCACTTTTCTTGGTTTGGTTAGCGAAGAAGATAAAATATTGGCTTATAATGCAAGCGATATATTCGTGTTGCCATCCTTGGCGGAACTTGAAGGAATGGCCGTCTTGGAAGCGATGGCTTGTGGTAAACCGATTATTATTTCCGACGCGGAAATGAGCGCCTCCAGATACTTTGTAAACGGCAACGGATTTTTATTTAAAACAAAAGACCCTCAGGATTTGGCGCGCCAAGTCTTCAAATTGATTACCGACGCGGATTTGCGAAAACAGATGGGTAAGGTTAGTTTGGAGAAAATAAAACAGTATGATATACATAAAAGCGTTGATCTGTTGGAAAAAGTTTATTATTCAGCCATAAAAAAATAATGCAGGAGTCATATTATAAAGATATTTATTATAAAACAAATAATTTTGAGCCGAACCGGTTAACCTTGGTTTTCGTTCATGGACTGGTCGGTTCGTCTTCCGCCTGGATCCCTTATGAGAAAATATTTGAAAAGAAATATAATGTTTTAACCTATGATATTCGAGGACACGGCCAATCAAAAAAATTCACTAATTATTCAGACTATGAAATAAAATATTTTGCGGAAGATCTTCAATCTCTGATATCGCACCTGAATATTTCAAAATTTATTTTGATCAGCCATTCTTTTGGAACACTTATTGCCGGAGAATATGTAAAACTCTATCAAGAACACGTGGCCGGAATAGTCTTCCTTTCGCCTATATTTGGCCTGGAAAAAGGATGGACTGGAAAAATTTTACGACCAATACTAAAACTGACTAAAATTTTTAATTTATTTCCATTTAAGCAAAAACCTCGCAGACACGTCGATTATCTAAAACATCCAAATTCAACCGACTGGGACATAAAAAGAACCATCGCGGATGTCAAGAATACAACCCTCCGCGTTCATTTATATGTTTTAAGACAATCTTTGGTCCCGGAGCAGGAATACTTCTTGGAAAAAATAAAAGTCCCGACGCTCATTGTGCATGGCGTAAAAGACACCATGGTACCAGAAAAACAAGCGATTGCTCTGTCCACTAAAATACCAAATGCGAAAATCGTGCTTATTCCGGACACGGATCATATCATTGTTCTTAACAATGTGAAAGAGGTTTCGCAAGCCATAGAATCTTTTGTAGAAAAAAATAAAAAAAATCTGTTATACTGAATATATGCAATTTTATAAAACTTATTTCACCGATAAAAACTTTCTCATCGCCTTTGGGAACGGTTTAATTTTGCTTGGAATAAGTCTGGTGGTACAATTTTTTATAAGCGGTTATGTGAATAGTTTGCCTAGCACGCCGGTCCCTGATTTAATACTTAGCAATATAAGAACCTACGATGTGAGCGGAATTTTTGTGTATGGAACAGTGCTAATGGCTTTTGTGACTTTTTTTATAGTGTTTAGACAACCCAACTATTTGCCATTTGCTATGAAAAGCGTCGCTCTTTTCACTTTAATAAGGTCAGTTTTCGTTTCCCTGACCCACATCACTGTTTTCCCGACTGTAGTAATAATAAATTCTTCGTTTTTCAACTGGGAAGTTTTTAATGGCATCTTCACCGGAAATGATCTTTTCTTTTCTGGACATACCGGATTGCCTTTTCTTTTCGCTCTGATGTTTTGGGAACATAAAATCGTCAGAATAATTTTCTTTGGTTTTTCTATTACTTTCGCCATCGTTGTGCTTCTGGGACATATCCATTATTCAATCGATGTCTTATCGGCTTATTTTATTACTTATGGCATCTTTCAGATTTGTAAATTTTTATTTAAAAAAGATTGGGAATTATTTTTTTTTAAAAAACAATGAAACACTGTAAAGATTGCGAACCGGCGCAGGAAATACATGCGATTGCTTACTTGTCAGTGGTTTTTGGTTGGATAGACGAACTATTTTTCGATTTAATGGAGTATTTTTTCAAAAATACTGCCGATAAAATCACTCTGCCTTTTTTAAATTTAACGGTTTTTCTAAGACTTGGATATTTTGCGAACTCCCCTGACGAGAAAGACACTTGGCGGACAAAATGTTTCTGGGAAGAGGCAAAAAGACGTGGAATAAAAATGAAAGAATTCCACCTAGGTCTAATCAGAGACAGTTTCGTGGCAGAGTTCAAGGATAAAACCATAATCTTTGATGGACTTCCCCGTCCGGGAACAAAAGAGTCCCCAGCGCTTAAGTGGATGGACAACAAAGGCGTGATGAAAGAAAAATTTTTAAAAGAAGGATTGCCCGTCGCAGACGGAGGAGTCGCTTTTACAAAAAGAACGGCACTTAAAATTTTTAATCGCTTGCAAAAACCGGTTATCACCAAACCCAACTTGGGCTCCCGAAGCCGACACACAATGATCCATTTAAATACATCCGAAGACTTAATTACGGGTTTTAAAAAAGCTAAGAAACTTTCCCCACTCGTTGTAATCGAAGAAGAGCTTCGCGGATATCTCTTTCGAGGAACCTTGATTGATGGAAAATTGGCGGGAGTGGTCAAGCGCGATCAACCAGAAGTCATAGGCGATGGAATACATACCTTGCGAGAATTGATGGAAAAAGAAAACAAAAGACCAGAACGCCAGGGCCCGATTTTCCATAAAATAATCGCAGATAAAGAAACAGAAGCAGAATTAAAAAGAGAAAATATGAAAATGGATGATATCCCCAAAATAGACCAAGTGATCGTATTTTCTCAAAAGACGAGCCGAGGCTGTGGTGGAACCACGACCGAGGTTACAGATATAGTTCACGGAGACAATGTGGCTATGCTAGAACACGTGGCAAAATTTTTAAATGATCCGTTAATTGGCGTAGATTTTATCATCGAAGACATCACCAAGTCTTGGAAAGAAGAACAACACTGCGGGATAATCGAATGCAACAGCTTGCCTTTTATAGATTTGCATCACTATGTAATGTTCGGCAAACCAAACAACGTCGCCGGCAAGCTCTGGGACTGGGTGTGGCCGGAATCAAAAATATAATCCAAGACAGATTAAATTGTTTTTATTTTACCGATTTAAAATAAATTTCAGAATCCGGATTATAGGCATCGGGATCTATTTTAAGTTGCGAAATATATTTTTCCGGAGTAACGAAATCTCCCAGAAATTTGAGAAATTCGGCCCGGTGAAAACTTTCTCCTTTTTCATCAAAGTGCTGGATGGGGTGAGCTTCAGGAGTATATTCAAAATGTCCACGTATTTCTCCATCGCTAAAAACCCGCAAATGATATTGTTCCTGAAAATTTATTAATTTTCTCCAGCTCAAAACTTGGGCTTGATCATCCCAAGCAATAAAATGATTGCCAAAACCCCACTTGGAATGGAGAT
>JBBTYD010000008.1:0-15491 GCA_038061925.1 Patescibacteria group bacterium | reverse complement strand
TGTTTTTTTAGGTCTTTCAATGTCTTTCCGGGCGCGAGCCAGCCTAAATGATATCTTTGCCTTTCTTTTTTATGAAAAACAATATGCCATTTTAAAAAGTTCTTTTGTAAAGTCGGGAAAAACTTGTAAATAAAGCGCCAAATTTTTTGTTTTACTTTATCAAAAAAAGTCATGAAAATACTATAGCATAAATAATTCCTCGGCGGGTGTTGGACACCCGTAGATACTCTCTAAGAAAAAAATAGGCCGCCAACTTCAGTTGACAGCCGTTCTCAAACAAATTAAGCCCTATCTTCTTTCTTAGGGTCTTACTACCCTGAAAAAACACTGCGACGTATTTTCCGGTATAAGAATATCCAACATGTTTTCTCCCGAAGAAACGACATCCGCGATAAACCAACTAATCAAATCGCGGGAGAATTCTATTTTTGTCGTGTCAGAGACAAGCTCGCTGATTGCCATAACCGCTTTGTCTGACGTTACGCGGGAAAACGCAAGTATTGAAAGATAAGAATTTGTTCCGGGCGTAGGGACCATTGCGACAAGTGAAGCCCCGACGTGGTTGAGAGAATTTCCATCGCCATTTCCTCCCATCAAAGATGAATAAGTTATCGCGTCCACGGTGTTTTTATTGTGGTCGCGAAGCGATATCGTCTCGCCGATATTTGATAATTCAAAACTTGATTCAAAAAGATTCCCGTTGAAATCGGGGTGATTGGTAGAAAATCCGAACGCGTCGGAGCAAATTACCGCGATTCCTCCAGCAGGAATTGTGTCAGAACCGCTGACGAATCTGATTCGGTGATTAACTTCGCTTTCAAAAACAAACCAATTTGTAAGTGGAAGCGGTGTTCCACTCGCGTTCACCACTTCTATCCATTCTTTGCCGGTATCATTTCCCAGCAGGTTGTACATCACCTCGGAGATAAACGGATTTGCCAGAGTCTTATTATTTCCTGCCACGCAAAAAAGCGCGCAGAGAAGGACGCAGATATTTTTCATAGTTTTAGTCTATCCAACCGTCTTTCTTGACGGTTTAGGATTTTTCAATTTTCGATGACCAATTTTATTTCAGTCGGCGCGCACAAAATGCGCGTCGTCTTTTTAGCAATCTTACCACAAACTTCAAAGGTGAAAAAGTTGATAACTTGGCAGGGAGTCTGATTTGTTTGTAATGCGGTGTTTACTGGACAAAGTTCGAAACTATTTCGAGCTAAATCCAAACGATTAAAGCTAATCTCATGCACCTACGTTTCTCTAGAATTATTAAATTTTTTTAATAATTTCTATTATTTCATTCCATGTTGAAACAATATAGTCGGGTTTTTTCTGATTAACCTGTGGTTCTTCGGTGCTAAATTTTCCATTTTTTAACCACAATGTATTCATATTAAGTTGCCCCCCAAAAAGTATTTCTTTGTGCGCTCGGTCGCCAATTACGAGCCAACTCGAAGGTTCATCTACTTTATTAAAAAATTTTTCTTTATCATCACTAATGCAAATATCATCAAAAAAAGAATCTATCTTGAAACGTTTTAAAATTGAAATTATTTCTGCTTCAACCCCCTTGCCGACTAATCGTATATAAAATCCTTTTTCTCTAAAAAGATTTAGTCCAAGAAGAGCATCCTCTAAAAGAGAATCACTGTCTGGATTATAAATAGTTCTTTTGAAATCAATAATTATATTTTTTATCATAAATTTGTTTAGTTTTAATTAGGGAATTGGGGGTTCAAGTTTCTGAACCCCCAATTACCAAAGATCAGATGTAGTAATCAACCAACTGTGGTGATTATCGCATCCGTTGCGCCATGAATGAGTTCGGTATGTTCTCTCATGGCAATTTTCGCCGTGAATATTTCTCCATTGTGAGGGTTTACATACGGTGTGAGCCTAACTCGGCCATGCATGGTTTTCTCCGAGCCCGACTCGAAGTCGAACCACATCTGAGAGAACTTCACGCTTTCCGTGTATTTTTGTAACACATAAAGCGCTGTTCCCTTGAGGGCCTCTTCCAACAGCTTTCCGCATTTCTCTTTCGAGATTTTATGCAGGAAGTGCACGTTTTCACCCCAAGAGCTACCTTTATCACATCCTGCAAGTTTAAGAACGTAGAGTCTTTTACTTGCCGGCATGTTCGCAATGTCCTCCCACGAAGAGAGCGGGCAGGGGAACCCGTGTTTGACCACCCAAGTTGGTGGAATGATTTCGCGGAGCAAAGGGTCTGTTCCGTTTATGTCATCCCAAGCCAGCGCCAGCGGGAGTTTGCTCTCCACAAACATTTCAGATGGAGGACAATGTTTCTCCTCGCGGAGTAGTGCATCAATCTCTAAGCTATGTTCGTAGAGATAGAATGCTCGATAAACGGTTCGACCGTCGTGGGGGGTTAGGCTGGTCGAATTTTCGACGCATGCTTCTTTGCCTTCCCGTTTGAGTAGGTCCACCAAGTACGTGAGTTGCCCTTCGTATTGGTTGGTGTGTTCCGTCGTGACGAACTTTAATCCATCGGGGAACTTCTGGTGCCAAGAGTGGTTGCCCACTGTTTTGAAACCAAGCTCCTCATAGATGTTCTGTAGCCACAGACTCAATCCAAGCCCAAATGGAGAAGTTTCCATTTCCACACACTTGAGGCCTTGATCGGTAAGCATGAAGTCTGGACGGATAAATAAATGCATTCCGTCGGATTCATCATGTTCGAATGATCTTACAAGCCGTTCCCAGTGTGGTGGCAACGTATCCAGTTTGCGGCACTTGCGATACCATGTCGCAAGTGCTATTGAATATCGTTGCATCTGCTCGGCGTATACAGGCGGAAGCCTGAAGGGATTTGGTGAAAGACGAAAGTTGACGTTAGATCCTTTGGGGACCGTATGGTTTGTGCGAGAACGGTAGAAGCTAACTGCCCTTGCCGTCTCGTTTAGATACTGCACGTTGGGTGTTAGCATTTTGATCTCCATTCTTTTGATTGTCTAGGAACAGGTTTTATAAAATTGTATCTGAAAAACATGTTTTTATCAACTAAATTTTATTTAAAATGTTTTTTTTTACAAAAACAATATGATAAGGGGGTCAGGTACTCTTTCTTGATAAATATGATATACTAAAATACATGCCACGTGCTATTCGAACTGACATAGGAGATTATTGTTACCACATAATAAACAGAGCTAATGCTCGGTTGCCTATTTTCTTTAAAGAAGAAGATTATGTTCTATTTGAGCAAGTTTTAGAAGAAGCAAAAGAAAAATATAATATGCGAATACTGGCATATTGTCTAATGCCGAATCATTTTCATCTTGTTCTATATCCTATAGATAATGGTGATCTGAGTAAATTTATGCAATGGCTGACTCTTACACATACTCAACGCTGGCATCAACAAAAAAACACCAAAGGAACCGGTCACCTTTACCAAGGTCGCTATAAATCATTTATTATTGAGAAGGATAATCATCTACTTTCTGTCATACGTTATGCGGAGCGTAATGCACTTCGTGCCAAACTGGTAAAAAAGGCAGAGAATTGGAAATTTTGCAGTTTATGGCGTAAGCTTTATGGAAGTAATCAAAAGAAAAAGCTTCTATCTAAATGGCCAATATCAGAACCCGAAGAGTATCTTTATTTTGTAAATACATCTCAACCTAAAGAGGAAGAAGAAAACATTAGATTGTCGGTAGTAAAAAGCAAGCCATATGGGAATGACAATTGGTCGATGAAAATTATTAAAAAATTTGGGCTTGAATCAACTGTCCGTTTACCATGGAGACCCAAAAAGAGTACCTGACCCCCTTATCCCCCCTTATCCCTGACCCCCTTATCCCTTATCTAAATTTTTCAGTCATAAATTTACATGTTTATTAAAAATAATTTTAACTTTTTTTGGTTACAATTAGTGAATTGTACCTCCCGTTTGCCTGTCTAATAGTTTTTCTTGATTATATTGTATTTGATTTCAGATTGGTGTGCAAGTTAATTAGGTTGCATAGAGACAATTTTTTATTTATAATAACGATAATGAAAATATACTTTTCAACCCGGAATCCGGGTAAAATAAAAGCTGCAAAAAGTGTTTTTGATAAATATAACATAGAGGTTTTGCTAGTTGAAAAAGAATACCCAGAAATACAAGCAGACTCTAGCCTTGAAGTTGCAAAGTATTTAGCAATTCAAATTGCAAAAGATCTTGGTGTCCCTGTTGTGCGTGAGGATCATAGTTTATTCATCAATGCGCTTAAATTTCCTGGCCCATATACCAATTATTTTGAAAAAAAAATATCCACAGCTATGTTACTTAAATGGTTAAAAAATTATGCTAATCGAGATGGATATTTTGAAATTGCAACTGTATATGCTGAACCAAATGGATCGACAAAAGAATTTGTTTACCGAGTTCCAATACATATTGCTAAGAAAGAAAAAGGTTCATTGCAAAAGGGGTGGGCCCGGATAATCATGTTGCAGGGTGAAAATCGTACCCTTGCGGAATATCCTGAGAATGAGCGACTAGGAGTTTGGTCAAAAAATTATACGGCTATTACTAAGTACTTATTAAGTACGCAAAAATTATGATTTTTATTGTAGGTGCTCATGCTACAGGCAAGACACATCAGAAATATTTTTAATGATATATTTTACTTCTACTAAATACTGAACACAAAACTTATATGCGAGAAAATACTTTGTATCCGATAGTGGCTTCACTTTTTGAGAAATTTAATATTGACAAAACGCTTGTTGAAATTCTGTATGATTCTGCCAAAGAGAAATTAGGATTAAACGAGGAAAAAGTCCTTTTAACTAAAAAAATTAGCGACATGAAAGAAAAACATGCTATAGAAATTTCTACCTTGAAACCGACAAAAAATGTTTTTCTACGGGCCAGCAGAAACTCCAAACAGTTTTTACTAGCAGACGATACTGAAAAAAGAGAAATCATTGAAAACATAGTTTGGAATCTTTCATTCAAAAACCAAACCATGCAGAAATATCAATTCAAAAGTCCATATTCTGCACTAGCAAATGTGCCTAAAAATGCTGATATTTCGGCAAGGCGGAGCCGGCGAGATTCGAACTCGCGAGGGGGTTTAAATCCCCTACCTCTTTAGCAAAGAGGGACCTTAGACCGCTCAGACACGGCTCCTTTTTAGACTTAATTACTTTAACATATTCTGCATATTTTTCCATTTTTTCTGTTATACTTCCATTGAGTTTCAGAGAAATAACGGATGAGTAACCGAGTGGCTTAAGGTAGCGGTTTACTAAACCGCCGTCCCTTTTAAAAGACCGTGAGTTCGAATCTCACCTCATCCGCCAGAAAATTATAATTGCTAATATCTTGATCTATATGCTACACTGCCCGTGATCAGCACTTTAATTTAACCAAAGAAAGGGAAAGGTCAGCATGGATCATATCCAACTGCTGGAGGGCATAAAAGCTCACCCATACACTACGATAGTTGCAGCCTCCGTAGTAAACGCCCGGATTACTGCAGTGTTCGTGGGAGCGTTCGTAGCGCAGGGTTACATTAACCCGTTCATTGCGTACATCATCTTCATTGTGATGGGAATTTCAGGCGATATGCTCTACTACTTTTTCGGGCGTATTGGTCACCTAGGGGGAGTACTCCTCATCAAAAATAGCTGGCAAAATAAACTGAGCCAGCTTGATGATAAATGGAGGAAAAATTTCCCTAAGGCAATTCTCATTGGGAAGACGACCGCCGGCTCAAAGCCGGTGATTTTCGTAGCCGGCGTAGCAAAAATGCCGCTTCTCAAGTTTTTGAGTATCATCGTGCCATGTACTTTAGTGTTGTATCTCTTGTACATGAGCATTGGCTATTTTTTTGGCCAATGGATTTTGTAGAGGGTTCTCCTTAGGGAAAACCCTCTATTTTGTTTATTTTATTCGTTTTCCTGATAAACTAGTTCAACTCAGTGATGGCATATATATCGTATTTAGTTATATAATTCGTAAATGGAACTTCACGACAAACTGGAATTAAAATTCCGCCTAGAGATAAATCAAAAAAGGGCCCTGCGTAAGCTAAAACTTTTTTCGGTGTCAGATTTGCTTTTTTATTTCCCGGTCAGATATTCGCACATTAGCGAAATAAAACCCATCAACCAGTTGGTGGCGGGAGAATATGCGACAGTTTATGGAAAATTTTGGAGTGGGGAGATAAAGCGAGGATATAAAAGTAAAGTTTTGAGAGCAGAAGGAGAAGTGATAGATGAAACTGGAAAAATAAAAGTTGTTTGGTTTAATCAAGCTTATATCGCAAAAATGATTCATCCTGGACAATTTGTAGAATTTACAGGCAAGGTAATGGAAAGCAAAAGAGGCAAATATTTGGCCAATCCAGAATTTAAGAAAGTTGCTTCAATGCCAGTTGACATCCATGATTCTTTATTTAATTTTGATCAGAAAAAACAAAGTGAAGTTTTTGGTTTTCCGGTCTATATTGAAACTAGAGGAATAACTTCGAAGTGGTTTTATCACACTGTTTTAAAAATTATAAAAGATAAGACATTAGACAATATAGAAGACTACCTCCCCAAAGAAATACTTAAAAAGTATCATTTACCAACGCTAAAAACCGCTTTGATTTGGATTCACAAACCCCAAAATGCCAAAGATGCAGAAAGCGCGCGCAAAAGATTCGCCTTTGAAGAAGTTTTTTGTATCCAGCTGGAACGCCAACATGATAAATTCGAGTATAGAAAAAATAAATCTTTCCAGATTAAGAGTGAGAATAAAGATGTGCAAGATTTTTTAGAACGTTTCCCGTTCAAGCCGACTAATGCACAAACAAAATCAATTGAAACAATATTAAATGACATGGCAAAAAATTTTCCAATGTCTCGACTCCTCGAGGGTGATGTGGGATCTGGAAAAACGGCTGTCGCGGCGACGGCCAGCTATATGATTGTAAATACCAAGCCCTTTGATTTCGCTCAGAGTCGCTTGCAAACTTTTGGAAGTTTACAAGTGGCCTATATGGCGCCAACTGAAATTCTCGCCACCCAGCACTTCGAATCTTTTATAGAATATTTCAAACATTTGCCAATCAACATTGGATTGATCACTGGATCCGGTTGCAGAAAATTCCCGGCAAAATTAAATCCAAGCGGATGGACCGCTATTTCCCGAACGCAACTTTTGAAATGGGTGGCCAATGGAGAAATACCAATCCTGATAGGCACCCACGCCCTTATCCAAAAAACTGTTAAATTTAAAAATTTGGCCCTGGTCGTGATAGATGAACAACACAGATTTGGCACAGCGCAAAGAAGACGTTTAGTTCGGAAAGACAATATTGCTCCGCATTTACTCTCGATGACCGCCACCCCTATCCCTCGAACGCTCGCACTTACCATTTATGGCGATTTGGACCTGTCGCTTCTTGACGAAATGCCCGCCGGCAGGAAACCGATAATCACAGAAATTATTGCACCCAATAAACGTTTTACCACCTATGAACAAATAAGACAGGAATTAAATAACGGGAGACAGCTCTATGTGATTTGTCCAAGAATTTTTGAACCAGATCCGGAAAAAGAATTAGCGCTCAATGTAAAATCGGCCGTGGAAGAAGCCAAAAGATTAAAAAAAGAAGTTTTCCAAGAATATGAAATAGGAGTATTGCATAGCAAAATGACCAAAGAGAAAAAAGAAAAAATGATGAAAGAATTCGCGCAGGGTAAAATAAATATCCTCTGCGCGACATCCGTGGTGGAAGTGGGAGTGAATGTGCCTAACGCCACGGTTATAATAATAGAGGGAGCAGAACGTTTCGGACTCGCTCAACTTCATCAGTTGCGTGGACGCGTCATCCGAAGCTCGCATCAAGCGTATTGTTACATATTCGCGGAAGCGAAAAATAAAAAAACTGTAGAAAGATTAAGGGCGCTTAAAACCGCCAAAAATGGTTTTGAATTGGCAGAGTTAGACCTGGCATTGCGTGGCGCGGGCGGGCTTGCAGGCGCAAAACAATGGGGCATTACCGACCTTGGAATGGAAGCGATCAAAAATATAAAAATGGTGGAAGCGGCTCGCGTTGAAGCAATTGCTCTAATTGAAGAAGATCCGGAACTTATAAAATATCCTTTATTGAAACAAAAAGTTAAATTAAAAGTTTCTGAGTTCCACTTTGAATAAAAAATTCATTTACAGAGTTATGCTCCGTATGTAATAATCTAATCGCAAATAACATAATGTAAATATTCCACTGTTTTTGTTACTTTGTAGTCTCGGTTTTCTGTTTTGTCTGCTTTAAAGCGATTATAGTCTTTTGTAAAGTTTCCATAGTTACCCCTTAGGCTCATTACTTCCTTAATATCATCCAATGTCATTAAACCCTCGTTATTGTAGCTTAAAAAGATGTATTTTGCTTTTGCTTTTAAAATTAGATCTCGAAAAGCTTTTTTAACTTGTGATCTTGAGCAATAAAGTGATTTTTCTTTTTGATAATTTCTTAAACCAGTTTTACCATGAATTTTCGGGTTGTCATATTTAGCAATGGTTTCAAGTAAGTGATAATTTGTTGCATATTGTCTGTGGTTATAAGGTGGGTCTAAATACAAAATATCACCTTGAATTTTCTCTGAAATTTTGTTTATATCTTCATTAAAAACTTCGTGATCTTGGTTATTTATTATTAATTGAGCGGGTTTTAAAATTAAACTATTTTGAGCAGTCTTTTTTAACTTTTTAAGAAAAGCACCATAAACAGAGGCAGTATTTGCGTATTTATCAGTTGATTCAAGTAAACTTGTAATTAAAAAGTAATACTCGTCATTAGAAATTAAATCTTCTATTTTCCATTTTTCAATTTTTTGGCGAATTGCGTCACACTTCATTCCGTTTTCGTCCGAAAAATATTGTCGTTCCTCATCCTTATTTTTAGTTCCCCCAATACAGTAATTATTATAAATAAATCCTTTTATACCATTTATTTCAGATAAATAATTACATACAAAATTTTTCTTTTCTTCTAATTTAATATCTTTTAATTCTAGTATTTCTTTCCCTAGTTTAGAAAATTTTAATTCTCTATGATTACCAATATAATGTCTATTTAAAACATAACTATAATATTGAATATCGTTTGCGATTATTTTATACCCTTTTTTTTTAAAATGTCTGCCAACAATTCCAGTACCAGCAAATAAATCACAAAAAATATCGCAGTTTTTATCAACCACTTTATTTATGGATTCTTCTAAAAATTCTAACAATGATAATTTACTGCCAATATAATTCATAATTTATTCAAAAATAAACATAACTTTTGCATGGGCAAGATGTTGAGTAGAATTAAAACTAAAATTTACAGGGTCAAGGCTAGTATTTTTACTGAAAAATTCATTTACAAGTTTCTTTATTAGAGGATAGTTTCTTTTAATTTTCCAACTGTCTGCGGGATTTTTTTTGTTATATGTAAGAATAAAAAGTCTATTATCAGCACCAAATCTTTGAGCTCCTTGTAACCGATATAAATATTCACAGACAGATATGGGATCATTAATTGCGTCATCAATTGATTTTCCATCATCAAACCATTCTTTTGGTAAATTTGTTACTTTTATATCAACAGGCTGATTATTCCATACAATATCCACTCCCTTAACTTTTTTAATTATAGGAACAACATTTTTATTTAAACAAATAAGATCTTCTAAGAAGACAGTACTCCAGTGATTATACCAAGTACATAGAGTATATGATTCTATGGCAGTATAGAGAGATCCTCTTATAGCTTTTAATATATCATCAAATTTAAAGTATTTTCTAACATAATTTGCTTGTATGTGTGCATCAACAGCTCCTTGGACCATTCCCCAAATATGGGAATCAACTTTGTCTAATTCTTTTACAATCAATTCATGGCTTGCACCAGTTAATTTAATTTCTTGATTACGAACTCGAGTGTAAAGATTTTTTATATATTCGTTAATTTGTTCCGTGGAAATATTCCCAGTGTCAAAAGATGAGAGAATATTTTTTATCATTTCTGTAATATTATTGGAGGGTTGAATCTTAAATGTGTTACAAAATTCTTTAAGATATTCTTTTTTTAAAGATTTGAGTTTTACAAAATTTGCATCTCTTATATTTAGTATTGACATAAAATAAGTTATTTTTTAAAGATTAGTATATATTCATGTTTAAAAATGTAGTAATCACTTGCTAATGCACGATATCGCCAAATACCTTCTTTGTTTTGTTTGGCACGATTTCCTTCCATATTTTTAATTATAACGCTTTTCAAGGTAAGTCCTAATTTTTGTGCTTCGTTCATACAATAAAACCCTAGTGGAACCCATTGTCCAGCAGTATACTTATCACCAATAACTATTGCTAAATAACGTCCTTTTTCTAAAATAGATATTGTATTTTTCAAGACCATGCTAAAACCATTTAAAAATTCTTTTAGAGATTTTGCGTTTGATAAATCGTCTTTTAAATTGCTAAATTTGATAATATCTGCATAAGGTGGATGTAAAATTGCCAAACTAACATTTTTCATCTTTTCTTTTTTGAGAATTTTATTTACTTGATCAAATGTTGTATTTTTTGAGCTATCCCCTAAGATTATTTCCGAAAAATATTTTTTGTTATCAACTTTTGATTTTAATTCCTCTACTAGATTTTTTTGTATATCAATGCCAATAAAATGTCTACTCAAAGTTTCAGCTTCGTAAGCAGTAGTTCCACTTCCAACAAATGGATCAAAAACAACTTCACCTTTTTTGGTATATCTTAAAATTAACTGACGAGGTACTTGGGGAATAAAATTGCCATGATAAAAACCATTATGTTTCCCTGTTTTTTCTCTTTTATCAAAAATCCACAGACTATCAGTTAAAATTTCTGATTCTTTCCAGCTATTTAAATCAAAATCATTAAAAATTGGCATCCTATTTATAGTCTGGTTTGATTTCCTTTGCGCCATCAATGTGACTAGAAATTCGGGCCAAGGCGTACAGCAGACTAGAAAGCCTATTTAAGTAAGACAATGTCCCCGCGCTCATTTTAATTTTTCCCTCTTCTTTCGCCCCGATGACTCGTCTTTCCGCCCGTCTAATTAAAGTCCGCGCAAAATCAAAATTCGCGCTTATTTCTGTCGCTCCGCTCAAAAAGAAATTTTTAATCGGCGGTAAAACTTTTTCAATTTCATCCACTATTATTTCAACTTTCTTTATTTTTTCTGGCGCAATACTTTTATCAGAGCCGGCTACTTCAGCTTGAACAATAAATAAATTTTGTTGCACTTCTAAAATAAGTTCGGAAAATTTTATTTCTCTATTTATAATTTTGAATTTTAAACCTTTAGTTTTCGATCTAGCTAAGCCTAAAAAAGAATTAGTCTCATCTAGCGAGCCTAAAGCTTCAGCCACCATGGAGCTTTTGGAAATACGCTGGTTGCATCCGAAAGTTTTGGTCGTTCCGTTGTCCCCTTTTCTGGTATATAACATAACCCAAAATTAAACTTCACAAACTCCGGCGACGCAAGCAAATTCTTTTGCGCCGACAGTATTGTCCACCACCTCATATTGAGAAAGTTTAGAAAAATCAATTTTACCAATAGACTTCGAACGTCTTTCATATTCTTCTTTGGTAATTGCTTCGTATGGAGCCAATCGGTAAACATGCAAGGAACGCGGAAGAAAAGAAAGTCCGCCAATCCAATCCCAATTTTCATAAACAAAATTACCGACCGCTATCCATTCTTCTGGACCGACATAAATGGTCGCTGAAGGATTGTGTTCCACAAAATGCTCTTTGAGCCTTTTCCATTCTTTCATCAAGTCCAAAGCGGAAACTTCATCTTTGAAGATTGCTCCCGCGGGCGCTTTGACTGGAAATTCCAAGACAAAAGTTGTCGCTAAGGACTCAGATTGACCGACTTCCGGTAAACAAGGCACGCCTTGATCTCGGGCCATTTGCAACAGTGGATCGGTATGAGAAATACGAACCCGACGAATAAAATATGGAGCATACCAAGGATGCATACCCGAGCCAACACCTAAAAGCTGACCAGAATTACCATGAGGCTTCACGCAAGTGATAGCCGTGGAAGGATTGATGTTAAAACGCTTGGCATATTTTTTATTTGTTTCAATAGAATCTTCTTTGAGAGCCTTCAACACTTTATCATCTCGAATGATTGGATTATCATAATAACCGGTCAAAGAAACACCAAGCAATCTTTCGGTTTCACAATTTTCTTTCCATTTTTTTGAAAGATAACCGAAGTTGGTCAAAGTGGATTGATAAGTTCCGAGCAGTGTCGCCAATTCCATTTTTCTTTTTAAAGTTTCCAGAGTGTCTTTCGGACGAATCACAATGCTAGTTAAATTGCAAAATTGCTTGGAGCGTAAATAAATTTCTCCACAAGGATTTAATCCCATCTGCCTTTCATCTTTGATAGCCGCCCACCTTCGCGCTGGCACTTGTTTCTCTAATCCGGCTCGATTAAAAATTCCGCGCTCGCCGGACTTGGATTTAGTCAAAGCCGTCCATTCATCCAAAAATTCTTCAGCGGATGGCTTAGCATTGTAAACGGCCGAATTGTTAGCCATACTACGCTGATCTTCAGTTAAATAAAATTGTCCCTTTTTTGCATCTCGCATTTCTGCGTCTTCCAATTCAGAAAGAGAAATCAGAGCGCTCCGCCTGACTCCTCCCGCAACGACAATCAAGCCGATTTGGCAAATGACATCATGCATGTCTAGATTGGAAAGACGACGACCTTGTTTTGCTAAAATTTTACGCCGAGCAAACTCCATCAAGTCCATCAGAGGTTGAGGGCCAGACGCTCGGCCTCCAGCGGTCTCCAAACGCGCTCCAGCCGGCCGAATCATAGAATAATCAAACTTCACATCTTTGCCGTCAAACCAAGCTTTTAGACCAAAAACAAAAGCATCAGCCCAGCCTTCTTTGCTATCGTGAATAATATGGATAGTCGGTTTTTCTTTCGTCTGTTTTTTAATTTGCGGAAATTGTTGAACATTCTCCCATTCAACGGCAAAACCAAGCCCCGCTCCGCACATTGAAACATACATAATTTCTCCCAAATCAGCCGGACAGGTTGGAGCAATATAGGAACAATTGTAAGCCCAGACATTTGAATTTCGACAAGCTTTGCCGGCAGACCAGAGAAGACGCATTGAAGGACAGATATCTTGATTAATAATCGCCTCGCGAACTTCCTCATATTCTCGAGTGAAAAGCTTCTCCCCTAAATTCTCTTTCATATAGGCCATATAACGATCAACAGTCTCTATCCAGGTCTCGCGACGACCTAATTCTGGGACCCAACGTGAATAAAACTGATAAAAAATATATTCCGCGTAAGGGCTGGAAAAATATTTGCTAGACTCTTCAACCGCTTGCCTGATCACTTCCGGCACCAGCCCAAAAGCTTTCCGCAACTCTGAGCGTCGACTGCGATAGAGAATATATTTTTTAGCCGTATCCGTAAAACCATTTGTCATCAATTCTTTTTCTACAAAATCTTGCACTAATTCAACCGTTGGCAAAAACTTTGCTCCTTTATTCTTGTTTTTTAATTCAGACTGGAGATTCAGAAGAGTTTTAAAAACGCTATTCGCCACTTTGTGAGATTCTATCTCTCCTCCTTCTCCGGAAACCTCAAAAGATTTTAAAATGGCTCGGGCCACAATTTCCAAATCAAAAGGAACCACTTCACCGCTTCTTTTTCGGATTGATTTTATTTTTGCTAATTCGCTTTTTAAAATTTTTTCTGTTTTTTTCATAAAATTTAAATTGTTTTGGGATTAAGGATATTAATGGAAATCGTAGATTCTTTTTTCTTTTTCTTAATGAGAATTTCATAAATGACGGGACTTAAAATATAAGCAAAAATAATATTACCGGTCAAATGCAACGCGGTAAATGGAATTTGTCCAATCAGAGTTCCCAAAAATGACTGCTGGAAGAACAAAGGACCCACCGTCAGCCCCGTCAATGCGTCAAAAAACAGCGTCCCAATGATCGCAAAACGCACATACTCTCCTCTCTTGCCTTTATGTTTTTTAAAATAACTTGCGGACCACCAACCGATTATCCCATAAGCGGGAGCGGTGAAAAATGTTTGCATTCCGAGCGTGCCAGTAGTGAGATCGTAAAATAAAATACTCAAAACAGCGAAAGAAAAACCGAGGAGAGCTCCATAAGCGCGGCTTAAAGGCATCGTGATCGCCAAAATTGGTTCAATATTCGGGACGCGGAAAGGAATTAACCGCACCAATAGACATAAAACCAGAGCGAGGGAAAATTTAAAATAATTTTTCTTGGATGTTTCCATTACTGAGTCATTATACACGAGAATAGCCCCCTTATGTAAAGTGCATAAGTAAATTATTAACATTAAAACATAAAATTTAAAAAAAAGAATACTGAAAAAAAGAACGAGCAAGAGATCCAGTAGATAAGAGCTATTTTCGCTTAAAACTTCGGTCAGAATATCTCAAGTGGAGAAATCCGCAAATTTTACTTTAACTAAAATCAATTGTGAAATAGCTTTTTCTTATTTTTTTCAACTTTTTAAAAAGTTCTTGCCAATATTTGTTCACCTCTTGCGATAAAGCGATTTTTTTATTTTTATTTTCAAATACATCTTCAAAGGAAACTTTTTTCTCTTTCCATAGTTTTCCATCTTCTAAATAAATTTGAATGAGTGGAATTATTTTATCTAAAGCATATATAAACTTGCTTTCTCCGTCTTTTTTATCTTCATATTTTCTAATAATTTTTATCAAAGTCTCAAAAGAGGAAAATCTTTTTTCTATTTTCTCTAAAGCTTCTCTTTCTCTTTGATATTTCGAAATATTGCTATTTTTATCAAAACAATATGTATCCCCGGCGTAAATTTCCACCAAATCATGGGCTAGGGCGTACATAAAACACAGCTCCCGGTTGAGATTCAATTTATCTTGCTCAATTAAAAACCACGCCACCATTGCGAGCTGATAACTATGCTCGGTGTCATTTTCAAATCTCTTCCCGTGCGGACTCCGCGCCACCCGAATCACCTTACGAAATTCATGAGTAAAATTTATAAAATCTATAAGTTGTTCAAATTTATCTGAAAAATTTTTTGGCATCTGTGGAGTATTACTATCCTTTGCACGAACTTTCTTTGAAAATCAAATGAACTAATGCGCACGCTCCGCGTGCCTCAAAACTCCAAACTAATTACTACGCTCTACTAATGTGGTAACTCAATGAACTCCGCCACGCGCGAGTACGCGCGTCTGCCCTCGCCTCGCCACCGTTTCCATGCATATATTATTTCGCGGGGGTTTCTTTTATTTTGGTATGGGTGGCGGTGCGAGGTCAGGTTTCTTCAAAGAAGAAACAGCGGAATTCAAATGCAAACTCAATTGGTGCCTTCGTTCATCATATCATATTGTGTCCAGTCTAAAGGGAATACACCCTCGGCATCCGCCTCGGGAATTTCCGC